>CAKMZU010000271.1:0-792 GCA_929200485.1 uncultured Gammaproteobacteria bacterium
ATAACCGCGTTATTCTTAGTCAAACCTAACTTTAAAGAAAAAGTTTCTCTTTTTCGGAAACCCTCTTCACCCTCTTTATGAAAAATCCAAGGGATATCAGCGCCCGCCTGTTCAACGATACACTGATCAATATCAATGAAATTAAAATCTAAAGTAGAGGCCAACTGCTTACCTATGGTCGACTTACCTGCTCCCATAGGCCCAACTAAAACAATGTTTTTTGGGATCACTCCACAAGACTCTCAGTTAATATTTTTGGCGTTACAAATACTAACAGTTCTGTCTTTTCATTACTCACAGTATTTTTTCGGAATAAACGGCCCAAATAGGGAATATCACCCAAGAAAGGGGTTTTAGTAACTGTTTGTAACTCAACTGAACTAAACACACCACCTAGTACAACTGTCTCACCATTATTAACCAACACTTCAGTTTCCAGCTGATTGGTATCAATGGTTGGAATACCGTTGCTGGTTTCAGGGCCGATGGAATCTTGATTGATCTTCAGCGTCATGATGATCTTATTGTCAGGAGTAATATTTGGCGTCACGTCTAAAACCAGCGCTGCATCAACAAAAGAGATTGTTGTCCCTCCGTTCGGCGCTGTTGTTTCATAGCCAATCTGCTGGCCTGATTTTATAACTGCATTTTGCTTATCACCCGTGATAATTTTAGGCTGCGATAGCACCTCACCATTACCGCTGCTTTCGATTGCCGATAGCTCAAGATTTAAAAGACCATTATCTGAGATGATACCTAGATTAAGCGTTGTTGCGCCTAAGTCTGCAACTC
>CAKMZU010000271.1:802-1967 GCA_929200485.1 uncultured Gammaproteobacteria bacterium
CTGCAACTCCGAGGTCAACAACGTTGCCAAACTCGACTTCATCACCCCTAGAAATATCAAGGATACTATTACTGCTACCTGCAGCAAGTAAGGTGTTACCGTCGCCATCAGTACGGCCATTAACCCCACCCCACTTAATCCCTAAGGATTCTGTAGCATCTGAGGTTGCCACAACAATTCGTGCTTCGATCATCACCTGCTTTACAGGAACATCAACCAGTTCTATCAATTTACGTATAGCAATCAGTTTTTTAGCTGTCTCAGTGATTAATAATGAGTTGGTTCTTTCATCCACGACAACCAATGCACGTTCAGTCAATAATCGGCCAGAGCTTTCTGCTTCTGCACCACTTCCATCACTTTCACCACCAGAGTCATTGCTTTTGCCCGTTAACAAGTCACTGATACTTTTTGCACTGGCATAACGAATACGGATAAATTCCGTTTGTAATGGCGCCAGCTCCTCAAGTTGCTTATTCGTTTGAATTTCCTGCTGCTCACGCTGGGCAATTTCAACTGCAGGCGCCACCATCAAAACATTGCCCTCCTGACGTTTATCAAGGCCTTTAGTTTTTAATATTAAATCCAACGCTTGATCCCAAGGTACGTTCTGTAAACGAAGCGTAATTTTCCCCGTGACAGTATCACTGGCAACAAGGTTAAGATCGGTAAAGTCAGCAATTAACTGGAGAACAGATCGAACCTCAATATCCTGGAAGTTTAATGACAACTTATCACCCACAAACGAAAACTCTTTTTCTCTGGCCTCGATCTCTTCGTTGGTAAGAGGTTTAACGGTCAATACATAGGTTGTTCCTGACTGATAAGCTAAATAATCATAATCACCAGAAGGACGAACAACCAACTGAGTCATATTGTTAACCTGTTTTGCTTCAACCCACTTGATTGGTGTTGCAAAATCAGAAACATCGTATTTTAATTGCAATTCTTCAGGCAGCTGGGTTTTGCTGAAATTGAGCTTGATATCTTTGCCTTCGACACGGTTATCAACGTCAACATAAGGCGTAGATAGATTGATAACCAAACGACCTTCACCATTTTCTCCACGTCTAAAGTCAATAGCCTTTATGCCCGCTTCATCATAACGAAGGTTTGATTGCTGGGTCGCTTGCCCAATTGCAGATTTGGCTTTTACAACCAGGGA
>CAKMZU010000271.1:1977-3066 GCA_929200485.1 uncultured Gammaproteobacteria bacterium
CGGCTCGCGTATCGTATGTACCCAGCGACAATAAATTAATAACAACTCGAGTACGATCACCCGCAGTGACCACATTTGTGCTTTGAACATTGTTCATATCCAGCACAAACTTTTTCTTCTTCAACTGAGATTTAGTATTAGAAAAATCAAGCGCTACTCTCGCAGGGTTTTCAATAGCATAGACAGCAGGCGCAGGTGCTTCACCGTCAAAAGTGAATACCATGTTGACCTTGTTATCTGGTAGAGCGTTAAACTCGGTATCAATAAGATTAACCTCAGCTTGCACTGTCGAAACAAATGCGAGCAGACTGGAAATCACAAGCAACATCCGGGTTGCGATTCTTTTTTGCATGATTCGTGGTTGCATGTAAGGTTCTCTTTTATTGTTATCTTTACTTTGTTACTTCTGCGTTGTTTACAGAGCGACTAATTATTCTTCAATCAACTCAATATTTCTTGGGCGCTCAACCCAACCCGCAACACCATTAGTAATTATCTCCATAACCTGGACATGGTTTTCGCCAATAACTCGAATTTGACCATGATCCATACCAAGATAATTCCCCTCTTTTACATAATGAACATTACCATCATTGTCATCAATTAACGCCCATAAAACGCCTTTCTGAGAGATAGTACCCACCATATTGAGAGACTCTAAAGGAAATTGCTCAAGATATTCCTTAACTCGGCTCTGATTTGGTGTGATGGATGAAGCAGGGAGCAACTGAACCAGATTTTCAATGGTCACTGGACGCTGAAAGGGACTCCGCATCTGCGTAACACTGTAATCAAAGGGTTCATACGGGGTAAAGGTGGGAATAGGCTCAATCTGTCCTGCAGGCTTAGCTTTTACATCAGCCATAAATACAGTCAAGTCACTGTGATCATGGCTGGAGCAACCTACAATGGTAACAACGAGCATCGTTAGGAAGGCGACCTTATTTTTCATTTCTTAGCTCCTTCTCTTACGTTGCGTATTGGACTTATCAGCAATTTCTTTATAACGATAGGTAAAAGATTTTATTTCCATCTCAAGGCCAGAGCGAGATTTTGACGAACCTTTACCTCTCGGCTTAATGGTAAAAT
>CAKMZU010000271.1:3076-3583 GCA_929200485.1 uncultured Gammaproteobacteria bacterium
CAAAGGATTCTTTCATTTCCTGCATTTGCTCACGATAAGCATTTAAGTTTGCAGCTAAAAATGCTTTTTGACTAAATGTTTGCTTAAGCTGAGCTTCACGGCGCTCCTCACGCTCCTTTTGCATAACAAGATCACTAACAATCAATTGATGACCCAGAACAATAACAACACCAAAGGTCAGTATAAAAATTGCGATTTTAACGAAATCAGGCCATGTGCCAATATTGTCAAAAGAGAGTTCATTAATATCAAAATCCTGAACCTCTTCAAACAAGTCATTAAGGCGGGGATATTTATCAAACAGTGCCATAAATCAACTCTTAATATTATCGTTATTTTCCGCTGAAGGCGTCACTATATTTACAATCAATGCAAAATCATTTGCGCTACCACCTGCGTTCTTACTGGCTTTCACTTCTTGCAAATTCGGCTGATCAAACCAGTCAGAAGAATCTAACTGTCTCATAAGGCTCGAGACTCGGGTATTCGATTCTGCTACACCAACAA
>CAKMZU010000271.1:3593-4941 GCA_929200485.1 uncultured Gammaproteobacteria bacterium
ACCAACAATGGTTAATTGGTTACCCTTACGAGAAATAGATTTGAAATACACGCCATCGGGTAACGTCCGAACGATTTCATCAAAAATATGAACGATAACCGGCCTATTCCCTTGAAGAGACTGAATAACTTTCATTCTCTCGACCAATTCTTTTTTCTGATTTTTTAACGCATTAATTTCTCTGACTTGCTCATCAAGCTCATTAATGCTTCGCTGCAAGATGTGATTGCGACTTAGCTGCGATTCAATTTGACTATTAAGTAAACTTTGCCAAATAAATATGACAGCACAAGCAGAAACGAAAATGCCTCCGAGCAGAATCAAGAATTGTTTTTTTAACTCTTCTCGGCGCTCTTCACGCCAGGGTAATAAGTTAATTGTTGCCATTATACAATTCCCCTCATCGACAAACCGCAGGCAACCATTAACGCAGGTGCATCATTACTCAAGGCCATCGCGTTGACTTTGGAAGAAACAGACATATTTGAAAATGGATTTGCCACGATACAAGGTGTTCCTAATCGATCCTGGACAAGCTCGGCCAAACCTTCCATAGAAGCAACACCGCCTGCCAATATAACGTAATCCACTTCTTCATGTTCACTTGATGAAAAGTAAAATTGTAGAGAGCGAGTGATTTGTTGAACGACCGCATCAAGAAAAGGCGCTAGCACTTCCTGCTCGTAATCATCAGGAAGCCCACCTTGTTTCTTAGCGATACCCGCCTCCTCATGAGATAAGCCATATCTTCGCTGAATTTCTTCTGTTAGCTGCTGACCTCCGAAGATCTGCTCTCTGCTATAAACCGTCTTACACTCCTGTATCACATTAAGCGATGTCACTCTAGAGCCTACATCAACGATAGCAGCAGTCATCGAATCGGCATCACCATCGAGCTGTGGCTTAATTAATTCGAAGGCTCTCTCCATCGAAAAGGCTTGAACATCAACGATCTTAGTATTGATTCCTGCCCCGCCCAAGGAAGCGACTCTCGTTTCTATGTTTTCTCTTCGGCAAGCGGCAATTAATACTTCAACCTTATCACCTTTACCACCAGCAGGCCCTTGAACATCAAAATCCAATGCCACTTCCTCTATTGGAAATGGAATGTATTGCTCTGCATCATTACTTACCTGTAGCTCTAATTGCTCATCAGTAAGCCCTTCCTGCATTTCTACCACCTTGGTAATAACTGCAGAACCGGAAACAGCAACAGCAGCATTTTTTGCCTTAGATTTCGATTTAGCAACAACTTTTGAAACAGCCTCAGAGACGCTATTCTCTTCGTTGATGTTATTTTCTGTTACAGCACTTGCTGGAAGAGGAACAACACCGTAGCTTTCAACAC
>CAKMZU010000272.1:0-2860 GCA_929200485.1 uncultured Gammaproteobacteria bacterium
TTATGAGATTGTGTTTCTGGTACATCCTGACCAGAGCGAGCAAGTTCCAGGTATGATTGAGCGTTATCAAGCGGCCATCACTAAAGACGGCGGCACGATTCATCGCACAGAAGACTGGGGTCGCAGACAATTGGCTTACCCAATCAACAAAATTCACAAAGCGCACTACGTGCTTATGAATGTTGAGATGAGCCAGGAAGTCCATGACGAACTCACCACTAACTTCCGTTATAACGATGCGGTATTACGTAACCTTATCATCCGTCAAGATGAAGCAGTGATCGAAGAATCACTTATCATGAAGGCTGAGAAAGAAAAAGAAAGCCGCCAACAAAGCCGAGCGCAAGCCACTAGCGCAGCTGAAACTTCTGAAGCTGCTGAGTCTGAAGAAGCTGTTGAAGAAACCGTTTCTGACGAAGCACCTGAAGAATAAGGAGACTAAACCATGGCTAGATTTTTCCGTCGTCGTAAGTTTTGCCGTTTCACTGCCGAAGGCATCGATCACATCGATTATAAGGATTTAGAAACCTTAAAAGCCTACGTTTCTGAGACTGGCAAAATTGTTCCCAGTCGAATTACTGGTACAAAAGCAAAATATCAGCGTCAATTAGCTACCGCTATCAAACGCGCTCGATTCTTAGCTTTATTGCCTTACACAGATCAACACGACTAATTAATCTATGCAGGCCATCGCACAATGGATCTTAGGTCATCGCTTAGCGAGCGTGGCGTGGGTCCTTATCACTATCGCCACCTCACCATGGATCAGCTTAAATGCCTTACTGGGCGTTTTTGGGCTTGCTTTGGTGTGGCTGCGCAAAGGTGACAAAGAAGGCCTGATATTAGCGAGCTGGGCTATGATCCCGGCACTTTGCATTGCTTATCAATTTACCAATCTATTGCCAACGTTGTTAATCATAACAACCGCCATCGGCAGCATAACACTGCGCCGTACGGCTGGCTGGAATCTGGCATTGGCAAGTCTTAGTGCAACCACGTTATTGATTAGTTTATTGCTGATGCTTGTTGGAGAGCCTTATTTATCGGTATATATCAATGCCTATGAACAATTGGCCACACAGCTGCATCAGCAGGCGCAACAAAACCCAGAATTAATGCAACAGATACCCACCACCTTAAGCTTGAGTACTGTCGCTGGATTTTTAGGATCAACTTTGATCACTTGTAGCTTCTTTTGCCTGCTTCTCGCAAGATATTATCAGGCCAGGCTATTCAATCCTAACGGGTTACAACAAGAGTTTCACATGCTTTCCCTGTCCAAAGCAGAAACATTGAGCGCAATCGTTGTGACAGGCTTTTTTCTCAGTCAGACAAATTTTCACAGCTGGGTCTGGATGTCGCTATTTCCACTGCTAATCAGTGGTGTCGCCCTATTCCATTTCTTTGCTAAACAGAAACAGCTAAGCATAGGCTGGTATTTTCTGTTCTATATTGTACTGATTGTTTTGAATCCTTTTAAATTTGTCATGGTAACTTTCGCCGCGATCGATAGCTTTAGCAGCTTTCGCGCTCGACTCACCAAGACATAGACAGAATAAACAGGTAGAGGTGACGTATGGACGTTATTTTATTAGAGCGCGTCGGCAAACTCGGTAACCTTGGCGACAAAGTCAATGTTAAAGCGGGTTTTGGCCGTAACTATCTTATCCCTTTTGGTAAAGCAGTCCCTGCAACCAAAGAAAACGTGGCTGCTTATGAAGCAAAGCGTGCAGAGCTTGAAAAAGCTGCCGCAGAGAAGCTTCAAGCTGCGAACGCACGTGCTGAGAAGCTTAAAGAACTCGTGGTCAACATCGCTGCAAACGCTGGTGAGGAAGGCAAACTATTCGGCTCAATCGGCACGAAAGATATCGCTGATGCAATTTGTGCAACTGGCGTTGAAGTATCTAAAAGTGAAATTCGCCTACCAAACGGTGCTATCCGTGAAACAGGTGAGTTCAGCATTGCTATTCAGCTACACACCGATGTATCTGAGGCAATCAGCCTAGTGGTTGTTGCTGAGTAACCCTCAGAAAATATAAGTGCAACGGGCAGCTATCTAATCATTTAGGTAGCTGCTTTTGCTCGCCTGTTATTTATATAATCCCTCCTCTCAACTTTTCTCCATTTTCTTGATCTAACCTTCTTTGCCCTTTCCTTACTTAAGATGGAGAAGACAAGAAGATATGACCATTATCAGACAAATCGAGAAAATCATCGCCTACGTTTTACTTGCCTTAATGACCATTGTGGTTATCTCAGCAGTAATTGAGTTAGCTTATGAAATTTTTCAATCCGCAATGAATATGAAAAAAGATATCTTACTCAGCCGTAAAGAACTTTTTGGGATTTTCGGCCTACTGCTGATGGTTCTGATTGGCTTAGAGCTTATAGCATGCATTCAAATGTACCTTGAAGAAAATACCATCCACGCCGACATGATGTTGTTAGTGGCACTGACGGCTGTTACTCGAAAAATTGTTATTCTTGATGCAACAGACACTGACCCCATTAGCCTCTTTGGTATTGGATTTTTAATCCTGGTTCTCTCACTTGGATATTATCTTATCCACAAAAGCAAAAGTAACGATACTTCAGTTGCGCACACCCAATAGACTGATTACAAAAGAACGAATTATTCACTTATAAAGAGTGATAAAGATCATTCATTAAACCTATTCGATTAATAGATGGTTTATTGATTATTTAAACTAACAAACGCCACTATTCAATTGAACTTCAAGATAAAGGCAATATCTATAAGATTTATAAAGCCTTCACTTTAACGATTAAACAGCCCAATGAAAAAAAAGCAGTACGATTATATTATCGTAGGCGCTGGCTCAGCCGGTTGTGTTCTTGC
>CAKMZU010000272.1:2870-4910 GCA_929200485.1 uncultured Gammaproteobacteria bacterium
GATATGCCCTCCGCGCTCTCTTATCCAATGAATATGCCAGCTTTTAACTGGGGATTTCAATCAACTGAAGAGCCGCACCTCGATAACCGTGTCATTAACTGCCCACGAGGTAAAGGGCTTGGCGGCACATCGACGATCAACGGCATGGTCTACGTTCGAGGCCATGCTTGTGATTTCGATGAGTGGCATAATCTAGGCGCAAAAGGGTGGAATTACGCCAATTGCTTACCTTACTTTCAACGTGCCGAACATTGGGAAGACAACGCAAGCACCTATCGCGGCAAACAAGGCCCTTTGCATGTATGCACTGGAAATAAAATGCAAAACCCACTTTATAAGGCATTTATAAACGCAGGTATTGAAGCAGGATACTCGCAAACATCGGATTACAACGGGTACAAACAAGAAGGCTTTGGCCCCATGCAAATGACCGTACAAAATGGCGTACGATGCTCTACCGATAAAGCGTATTTAAACCCCATCAAAAAAAGAAGAAACCTAACAGTCATCACTCAAGCACTCGCTGACCGAGTGCTTATTGAAAAAGGCAAGGCAAAAGGCATACGTATTATCAGTAGCAATAACCAGTGTATTGATTACTATGCCTCTAAAGAAGTCATTTTGAGTGCAGGTGCCATTGGCTCGTGCACCATTCTGCAACGATCGGGTATTGGCGATCCAACGACGCTTAAAAAGGCCCAAATTGATGTTATCAATGATTTACCTGGTGTCGGTCAAAATTTACAGGATCATATAGAGATTTTCTTTCAGTACCAATGTAAAAAGCCAATCACACTGAATGCAAAGCTTAGTAAACGAAGTAAGTTGCTGATTGGTATGCAATGGCTTTTATTAAAAAAAGGGCTAGGGGCAACAAATCATTTCGAGTCATGCGCCTTTATACGATCACGCCCAGGTCTCAAATCGCCCGACATCCAATACCATTTTTTACCCGCAGCCATTCGATATGATGGAACTCAAGCCTCAGAAGACCATGGCTTTCAAGTTCATGTAGGGCCCAACAAACCAAAAAGCCGTGGATCTGTGACAATAACATCACCCCATCCTCTTGCCTCGCCGACTATTTTATTTAACTACTTACAACATGAAGAGGATATTCGGGACTGGCGTGCCTGTGTCCGCTTAACCGATGAAATCTTGTCGCAACCCGCATTGGATGATTATCGCGGTGACATTATACAACCAAATATAGATCTTTGTTCTGATGAAGCAATTGATGCATGGGTGCGAAACAATGCTGAAAGCGCTTACCATCCATGTGGAACCTGTAAAATGGGTGACGAGAATGACCCATCCGCTGTCGTTGATGCCAACTGCAAGGTCATTGGCATTGATCAACTACGTGTTGTCGACTCATCTGTTTTTCCCAGTATAACCAACGGCAACTTAAATGCGCCAACCATCATGGTTGCTGAAAAGGCGTCCGATATTATTCTGGGCAATCCGCCTTTATCAAAGCCCGAAGCAAATGTCTGGATTCCCGAGAACTGGGAAACCGAGCAGCGACTATATCCTCAACAACTCTAACCGTCGGTAGCGCAAACTTTCCCATGTCATCTTCTGCCTGGCTATTTCCCGCTTTAAGTTTCCTATCCTACGCCGTCTGGGGCATGCTTAACGGCATCAGCAATGAAAAACTTGAGCCCTACAGTGCGCTATTTTATTCATCATTCGGCTATTTATTTGCCGGCTTCATCAGTTTATTTTTCATAGGCTTTCAGCCTAAATTTTCAATGGTAGGCATAAGCACAGGGTTTTGCTTAGGCGCTGCAACCGGTCTCGGTGGATTTTTCCTACTCTTGGCTATTGATAAGTTCTCGAACACCTCTTTGTTAGTTGCCCTCACTGCACTATATCCAATCGGCACTGTTCTTCTTAGTTATTTTTTGCTCAATGAAACCCTTACGACCCGTCAGATGATTGGATGTATTCTATCCGTTTGCGCTGTTATTACGATGTTTGCCTAGCCAGCACCTTGCACTAGTTTCCACACAATTGGAAACACACCCAACCCATACT
>CAKMZU010000273.1:0-636 GCA_929200485.1 uncultured Gammaproteobacteria bacterium
TCGACGCTTAGCAATCATTAAATACAATAAAATATTTCAACCTTTTATAATATTTCTCACTTATTGTCGATTCAAAACTTTGTTGCCAATTAAAAATACAAGAGAACACTTTATAAAATGATTAACAAAAAGATTTATCAAAGATAGAAAACATATCATGACCCTAAATTTTAACTAACTTTATATAAAAATCAAAAATAAAGGAAAAAATAAAACCTATATACCATTAAAATATAAAAAATTGATTCCGTATGCATTTATGCATTACATAACCGAGAGAAAATCAATGGCTAAACCCAAATCCAATGCCAAAAGTATTCGCGTAATGGTTGTATTCACCCAAACTCTGACCATAACCACTAGTTGCCTGAAGAAAAACACTGATGCTATTTTTTAATGAATAGCTCCAGGTTAACACCTCAAAACCTCTGGAAAAACCCGAATCAAATTGATTTCTTAATTCAAGACTGAGTATCTGCCTGCCCATATTTTTTTTAATACTGATCAGACTATGACCTAAATAATCTGTTATATCCGCATTATATTCGTGTAATCCAAAATGGTTAAACCAGTTCATCTTATACCAAACAGTCAGCGCAACTTCCCAGTCATTTTTTCTTGCAAACTGCCTAATAT
>CAKMZU010000273.1:646-4905 GCA_929200485.1 uncultured Gammaproteobacteria bacterium
ATTCCAACAGCGTTCAGCCCTCCCACCTAACCCATTTGATTGATGAACAAAACCAAAATCCGTTTTAGCCATCTCCCATCCAGCAACTTCGTAATCAGTTCGAAACCGCAGAAACATTTCAGGTGAATAATTGGATTCTCTAAAAAAAGCAGAGTCTTGATATGCTTGCCAGAATGACAGCTGGCTATAGGCCACATACCAACTATGTCTATCTCCGACAAGACCTGGAAATATTGGATATTTCAAGCTGAACTGAAATTTCATTTCCACATGACTGATATTTGACTGATTAGGATTTTGTGCCTGATACAAGCCATTATTGGGAGAGGAGCTGTAATTAACAGGCAGCAAAAAATTCGTTCTATAAGGCACTAGTTTCGAGGGCAATTGTTTAAACTTGTTTTCTTCTTTCGCTGTTTGGGCATTACAGAAACCCGACTGATCCTTTGCTGACAAACAAACCCCACAAAAACAGCCTATGATAAAAAAAAAATGTAAGGATAATTAAAAAACAATCTTGACAGCATAGAAAAATGCTCTTAAATGAATACAAAACAAATTGAATAGTTCGAAAAATATAAACCAGTAAAAAGCGAATAGTATACTTAAAATTATTATTATGATCTAGGGATACCAGGCGCAACTAACTTGAAAAATAGTTTGTAAATAAACCACAGAGTTTTGATAATTTTTAAATATAAATGCTACTTAGTAAATTTACGGAAACCGCCCCTAAAAAGGCGATAAAATTGACTTAAACAATCATTTGTAATTATTGATGCAGATTGAAACAACAGACTTTTTGCTTTCCCTCTACCTTGAAACCCAAAGCAAGCTGACCGCTACCGATCTCTATAAAAAAAGAAAACATCTGATTGAATGCTATAAAGAAGGGCAAACAACAGCTGTAACCAAAGAATTGCCAGAAACAATTCTATGTTACTGCAATGCCATCGAAGATATATACTTTGTCAGAGCCATCCATGCGTTAAAACAGGAAACACTCAACAAGGCAACCTATTATTTTGAGCGCTGCCTGTCAAAAAATCCACTGGATACACTGAGTTATCTTTTACTTTCAGATACATTATTAAAACTTCAAAGGCCCTATCAAACCATAAACATTTTACAAAAAGCATTAGCTTTAAATCTACAGCACCCAAGGATTCAAAACACATTAGGCATTGCCTATCGTGCTGTAGGTAAGCACCAGCTTGCTGAGAAACATTTTCTCCTGGCACTTAGCAAAAAACCCGGCTTCTCCAGCGCCATCACCAACCTGGTCAACCTATACATAGAGCAAAACCACTATCTCCAAGCAGTGAACCTGCTAAAAAAACGCCTGTTTCTCTGCCAGGAAAAAGAACTCACCATGAAAAAAATTGGCCAGTGCTATTTACTGGCAAATCAATTATCTAAAGCTATTTTCTGGTATCGACTCTCAAAGTCTCGATCAAACAAAAAAGCACATTTGACTTTACTATCGTAATAGGTCAAATTTTATCCTTTGTGTTGCCGCTACTTCATAGCCTAACTATCGCAGCAACAATAGATCATCATATCTAAATCCAATAACAATAAAATAACAGAGAAGGTCTATGCGCTGGATAAATGCCTACTGTCGAGTCATATCCGAGAAAGCTAAATGGGTATTGTCAGGATTATTAGCCATTACCTTAGTTTTGGCCAGTCAGCTTGCCTACTTCACCATCAACCCGTCACCGTATTTTTTAAGTGACTCTCACCCTAGTCGAATAAAAGATAAAGCAACAAAAGCCACCTTTACCCATACTGGCGAGATCGCCTTTATCCATTTAACCGCAGCCTCAGGCGATATCTTCAACGCGTCTTCTTTACACACATTAGAAACCCTCACCAATCAGATAAGCAATCTCACTTTATTAAAAAACGATGATAACAACAAACTCAGAAACCTATCGCTAACCCCAGCTGAAAAAGCTGAAGTGACTCGATTTCTGGAAAATGGATTAGGACCTGAAGATCTCAGCTATCTCAAAGCCCTTTCACCTTCAAGTAAAAGTGACAAAATCTATTTGAAGGATTTACTCAGTCGTCTGGCGCCAATTAAAAAAGTCAGGTCTATGGCCTCCATGGAAGACTTGCAAATTTATGTTGAAGAAGGCGAAGAAATCCTCGACACCTTCCCGCTTATGGAAGCGGTACCCACTACGCCCCTTGAGATGGAACACCTTAAAGGCAAAGTGATTGATAATCCGCTGTTTCAACACATTCTTATCAGTGAGCCGATTAATGGCAAAGTGGAGGCCACGTCACTACAAGTTGAACTAGCGATAGATGAAAAAGATTCTCCAAACATGATCGCTATTTATGATGCGCTAAACCAACTATTAAGCACTATAGAAACAGAAGACAGCCTTTATCTTGCAGGCGCACCTATGGTGACAGCACAAACTGCCTTCGAGATGGCATCCAATAACCAACAACTCATGCCGATAGTCATTCTGATCGTTCTGATGATTTTATTATTAAGCTTTCGATCAGTCACTGGGGTTTTTATCCCTTTATTTATCGCTATTATGACAACCCTTTGGACGATGTCGATCATGGCATTTTTCCGAATCCCTCAGAACATTATTACTACCGCCCTCCCCGTCTTCATTATCTCCATTGCCATTGCGGATGCGATTCACTTTTTAAGTGGATATTATTCTGCCAGACAAGGAGAAAATGTCGAAAACGCCATTAGCAAAACCTTCGAGGAGCTATTTTCTCCACTACTCATCACAACAATCACCACCATCATTGGCTTTTTAGCCGTATCCAATACCTCTATTATTTACATGCAGGAATTTGGCTGGTTTGTTGCCATCGGAATTGCTATCGCATTCTTTTTAACCATTAGCCTGATGCCGGCTTTACTGGTACTTGTTGATCGAAAATCAAAGGGTGGCCTTACAAATCAATCTAATACAAATATCAAAATTGGTCTGGTTGCTGAAAAGGTCGTTCTTAAACTACAAGCGCACAAAACCTTAAGCCTTATCATCTTTGTCGGTCTTGCTTTAATTGCCTCCCTAGGGGTTAGACATCTCAAAGTCGATAATAAGGTCATTGGGAATTTTGCACCTGAAGCGCCCATTCGTATCGCAGACGAGAAAATTAATGCCCATTTCGGCGGTACCACACCGTTATCCCTGGTTTTTTCATCGAATACGCCTTACCGCTTTAATGACCCTGAACTATTAATCCTATTAGATCAACTTGCCAACCATTTAAAAGAATCATCTGAGGTGGGTTATACCCTCTCACTGGCCGACTACGTAAAACGTTCACACCAACTTAATGAAACCACAGATTTTGCGCTCCCTGAAAACGCATCAAGTGAAATGGTTGGTCAATATCTATTCCTCTATGAAAATGGTGAAAAACAGGACATCCGTGACATTGTCACATTGGGCTATGATCAGACCCGTCTGATCGTCTTACTTAATGATGACCGAACCAGCAACATTGATAAAGTTCTAGCTAAGGCAGATGCATTCCTTACAGGTAAATTGCCAGAAGATGTCAGTTATTCTGCTGCAGGCTTTGCAGAATTACTCTCTAAAAGCACGCAGGAAATTGTCATTGATCAGTTCAACAACAATTTTATCGCCGTCGCCTGTATATTCATTGTTTTACTCCTGCTGTTACGCTCGTTTGTACTGGCCTGTATCAGCATCGTGCCGTTGATGTTGACCGTTTATTTTATCTTTTCATTAATGGGTGCATTTAACATCCCTCTGGATATTGGCACAGCACTTATTTCATGCATCACCTTTGGTGTAGGTATTGATTACGCCATCCATTTTATTGTGCTTCTTAAACAAGCAAGCGCCAGCACAACAAGCCTTCTTGATGCCGTAAGAAAAACTGCCAAAAAAGTTTCAGGGCCGATTTTAATTAATTCATTCTCACTCGCTGCCGGGCTTTTAGTCACAGTAACCACAGACTATAAACCCATTATTTATCTTGGCTTAATCATCGCGACTGCGATGATTATCTGCGCCATCGTCACTTTGGTGCTTCTGCCATTATTGGTATTAATCCTAAAGCCGAAAGTACTTGAACAAAAAACATTAACCACAGCCACCGCCTGATCCATTAAACGCCTATTTTCTAGAAATTCATTGCCTTCTATTGGTCACAAAAATTAGTGATCGATTGAAGGCGCTTAATAACAGCAATCTCTCCAGGCAATCTCTCCAGGCAATCTCTCCAGGCAATCTCTCCAGGCA
>CAKMZU010000274.1:0-1382 GCA_929200485.1 uncultured Gammaproteobacteria bacterium
TATTCACCGATTGCTCCAGCAGAAATGCAAGCTGGCGAGCAAAAGCTTCTATCGACTCTTGCGTGTAAGCGGCTGTTTTATAACGAAACTGAAGCTGCATCCCCTCAATGGTATCAAACCCTGTTAGCACCAAGTCATAAATCGCGCCTTGCTGCTTCATTGACAAAACTTCGTTAATCAGCGGGTTATCAGCCGACAACGTTGGCAGCTGATTCCACGAGAAAGCAAATTGAAATAGCCCAGATTGACCTGATTCACGAGGTAGGTTCAGCGCATCAATGATTTTCTGAACAGGGTAGGTCTGATGGGAAAGGGCAGAGTTACGTTGCTGATGCACATCGTTAACAAGATCGGTAAAGGTTTCAATCGAAGAAAAATCTGCGACAAAACACACAGGGTTGGTAAATTGGCCTGCCACCCGCTGGTAATCGGACGTATTTCTGGACGCCATGGGCACACCAACGGCAAAACGTTCTTCACGGCTATGCCAATTCAACAATAGTTGATAGCAACTCAGCACCCAGCTAAATGGCGAGACACCAAGCACCTTGGCTTGTTGTTTTATCGATTCGCTTAAATCGCTACCTAGGGTCATCGCGAATTCTTCACCGACAAAATCTGGCAACTGAACCGTTTTCTTTTTTCCGCTTAACTGGATCGGAGAAGGGCGGTTTTCAAGCGTTGATAACCAGTACGTCTTATCAATCGCAGCGGCATCGGATTGAAGATACGCTGCCTCTTCAATAACAAAATCTTTGTAGATCTTCCCTATGCTAGGTAGTTCAGGCTCAACACCTTGAATATTTGCCTGATAAACACTGGATAACTCATCAATAAATAATGATAAAGCCCAGAAATCAGCGACTATATGATGTACCACTAACAACAATACATCTTCTTCATTTTCCCTCTTACCCACGATAGCACGTATCAAAGGGTCGTGTGCCAAGTCAAACGCCCTTGACACATGGCGCTTTGACCAATCGTCAAGATTTCCATCTATAGACTCTTCAAGAAGTATTGAGGGCAAAGAATAACTTACCTGCTGGGCAAGATGACCATCGAGTTGGCGAATTGCCATACGCAATGGAGCATGACGCTGCAAAACCCAGTCAAAACTTTTTGCAAGCATCCTTAGATCGACTGAACTTTTCAGTGTCAGCATTGATGTTAGATGAAATGCGGCACTTTGCGGCATCATGGATTGCTGAAAATAGATCGACGCCTGCCCCTGACTAAGTGGAAACCCTAAGTAAGCATCTGGGGCATCTTCAAGAATGCGGATAATTTGCGGCTTATTTTCCCGTAACTGGCTAATCTTTTCAGCGGTCAGAATACTTTTGCTGCCCCGAAACCGTAACTGATTGGTTTGGAGCCATAAT
>CAKMZU010000274.1:1392-4895 GCA_929200485.1 uncultured Gammaproteobacteria bacterium
CCATAATTCTACCCCTTCACACCATAAATCACGTAAAAAAGCTTTTAGCGCCTTTGTATCCATAACGATCTATTTTTCTTATTTTTATTATTTGTCAACTTGTGCAGCATCCCGCCACAAAATAATGATTGATCTAAAACAATCTGCTCAATAGAGTTTTTGAAGCATAACCTTATAGACAAATCATTGAAACAGAGCCTTCGCTAATTTGTTAAGGCTTGCCGCATCTGATGTGAGATATGACCCTTTCAACCCTCAACGACATCACCCACATCTAAAAGGCTTATAGAAACCCTTCCACTTCTTCACTTTGATTATCCGTTGACTGCTCTTTCAGTAGCAAGAGGTAATCAACCAATTGCTCAAGCGTTTCCAACTGCCAGATTTTTGTCGCATCCAAGGTTTTTTTAGACCAGGATTCTAACTCGGCAAATAACCCCAACCATTGAACGGAATCTAATCCCAGGCTCTCCAGGCGGGATTGTGCCACTAACTCGACGCCATAATTTATCTGAAAATAATGCACTAAGGCCTCAAGCAATTGATCGGCTGACATGTCAGCATAGGTTTGAGCTGGCGCAAAAGGAGACAACTTTTGTACCTGCAGATTATCCCACTCACCCTGAAGTGTTAATCCCTCATTTAAATATTGTTGCTTCACCAGAAAATGTTGGATTTTACCACTGGATGTTTTCGGCATTGAGGCAAAGCGAATAAAGCGCGCACTTTGCAGGCGTATGCCGTGTGCTTCACTAATAGCCTCCAACAGCTGCGCTCCTGCAAGTTGCGCATTGAAATGTTTTCGTTCTGTACGGGCAATTTCAGCCACAATAACCAAAGACTCGCCTTGCGCAGATTGAACGGTAAACGCTGCAATGGAATCACGAACGAGTTGAGTGCACGCTTTAGCTGCGGTTAATTCTATATCTTGAGGGTAATGGTTTTTGCCTCGAATGATCAGCATATCTTTCATTCGGCCAACCATATAAAGTTCATCATCGACCAGAGCAGCCAAATCGCCTGTACGTAGAAAGGGCCCTTGGCCACAAGTGGTTTTTGCATCAAAGGCTTCACGACTTTCCTCGGGTTTATTCCAGTAACCACCGGCAATATGGTTGCCTTTAAGCCAGATTTCACCAATCTCACCTGCTGGCTTTATCGCCATGCTGACAGGATCAACAATTCGCAATGTCTGCGGCGCTATGCTTTGACCAACACTAACAAATGATTGGCTCAATACGGCTTGTGATGACACGGTCAGTTTGCCTGACGCCAATGCGTTTTTATCAAACGCTTGTACTTGATAACTGCCATAGTGATTACAGGTTGATAACAAGGTGCATTCGGCCATACCGTAAGCGGGTCGAATGGCTTTTGGATCAAAACCTGAAACGGAAAACTTTTGAATAAAGGCGCTAAGGGTATCCGCTTGAATAAACTCAGCGCCCGACATGGCAAACACCCAGTTTTTAAAATCAAAATCAGCCAATGCGTCATCCGATATTTGATCAACCAATAGCTGATACGCAAAATTTGGCTGGGTCACCCCAATGGGGAATTCCTTCGCAAACTCATTGATGAGATTCAATAAACGCCGTGGTTTTTGCAAAAAGCTATTGGGCGGCATCAAAATCGCGCCTGTCCCCCAAAAAAGCGGCATCATCACAGCACCGATTAACCCCATATCATGAAAAAGCGGCAACCAGGACACACAGTGTGTATTGTCCGGCAATTCATAAGCCGATTCCGCCATAGTAAAATTAGCGACAAGGTTAGCGTGACTCACCATGACCCCTTTAGGGTTGCCAGTTGAGCCTGAGGTATATTGTAAAAACGCCAATTGATCTGCTAAGTCGACAGCGACAAAATCATCACTGTTATCAATGCCAACCGAATCCGTTGCCACCCAAGGCAGGGCATTCTGCTCTTTGGAAAAATAGTCTTCACACAGTGTTCGACTTTGCGACATCTGCTGATCGGTGGTTAATATGACTTTTGGCGAACAGTCGTCAAGAATACTGACAAGCCGATCGGTGTGGTGATTTCTTTTGGGGGGGTAGGCAGGAACCGCGATAACACCGGCATAAAGGCACGCAAAGAAACTTAATAAAAACTCCACACCTGGCTGGTAAATCAGTATCGCGCGCTCACCTTTAAAGGCAATCAATTCGGCCGCAATTGCACGGCATTGTCTATCTAAATCACGATAATTCAATGCGCTATCGAGCACTTCGCCATCGGCAAAATAACGCAGTGCCAATTTCTCAGGCTGGCTGTCAGCATGATGCCTTAATGCATCAGGGAGTGTGTTGAAAGCTGTTGGTGAGCTCACGTTTTTACCTTCAATGGATTAACGATTATTACCTTCGACTTTATTCATGGTCTGTTCTACCTTCAAAGGCATGGTACTTAAGTTTCTAAAACCCCGCAATCACAAGCTTTGGTTTAACGACCGACTGGTTCAAAAGCACACCTCATTATTCGCTTTGGGTATCGCCTGTCTGGCAATGGCACAATTAGCTCCAAGTCTTGTTGCAGATTTTTATGCAGATGATTATCACCTCTACTGGATGACACATCATCAGATAGAACCTTATATTCAAAAAGACAAGCCTAGAGTTTTAGATTATTTCACTTTTTTGACAGGGGATAATACAAGAACGGCAGCCATGATTGAAATGGGCATGACACCCTGGTGGATTGATCGGCAATCACAATTACACTTTTTCAGGCCGTTAAGTGAGTTAACGCATTATCTGGACTTTACGCTATTTCACGATCGTTTGCCGATGCAGTTACACAGTTTGTTATGGTATGCCTTGCTTTTGATGCTTGCTTTTCGGATTTACCAGCGGCTTCTAGTACATAAAGGCCTTGTACTGTTGGCATTTAGTCTATTCGCCTTCAATTCGCATACAGGTATTACGGTAAGCTGGTTAGCCAATCGTAATGCGCTGATTGCAGGTTGTTTTGGTTTGTTGTCCCTTCATGCGTATTTAACCTTTTTACAATCCAGGCAGCTGCTATCGCTAGCGCTGTCTCTGATTTTTTTAACGGCCGCACTGTTATCCGCTGAGATCGCCATTAGCGTATTACCTGCTTTTTTTTGTTTATTACTTGTTTATAAAGCTACCCTCACTAAACAATACGGTAAAATGTCACTATGCCCTTTTATTGTGATAGCAGGATGGTTATTTTTTTATCAATATTATGGGTTTGGCGCATGGTCTTCTTCTGGCTATTACCTGAACATATTGTCTCAACCTGCGGAATTTCTTGCTAATGCTGCAGATCGCCTAAGCGAAGCGATTATTCTACAAACTTCCGGCCTACCCGAGTCATTAACACTGAATAAACCCTTCACTCAAATAACCGCCACACTCATAAGCCTCACAATAATTGCCATGGCGACTCTATTACAAAACTCGACGATTTGGTTTTTGCTTTTTTGCAGTTTGAGCGCACTGATTCCCATCCTGTCCACTGAAATACAGGGACGTAAT
>CAKMZU010000275.1:0-479 GCA_929200485.1 uncultured Gammaproteobacteria bacterium
GACATGATTTACATATTTAGTTCACTATAACTGCCCGAAGTATTGATAAATATGTATAAAAAAAATGAACAAAATGAAAATTTTTCTCTCAAAATTAAAGTTCTAATATCTTGATATAACCTTTAATTTTTTTTAAACCAACAGACGGATATATAACGCATGAATTTTTTAATACATATATTTTTAATTTTTTTTATATTAATAAAATGCCATTCATCGTTAAGCGGTGTAACTATAGAAGACGAAATAAAAACTATCGTTAAAGAGACGTCTAAATGTTGGTGCTCCCCACTGTACAAATTATTAGAATACGAAAACATATACGAAAAAATCCCCGAATACTTTGCAGACACCATTACAGCCTTGAATACCGATTATCCAGACCGAGAGAAAAAATTTATGGCTATTGACGAGTCTGTTAAAAGAAGCTTAAAATCCACCCGTCAAGGTATACTCCAAGAAAAAGGAGACCAAAAATT
>CAKMZU010000275.1:489-4877 GCA_929200485.1 uncultured Gammaproteobacteria bacterium
GACAAAAGCATTTAGAATCGTTTCTTTCAAACCCCTTTAATCTCAAAGATCTTACAATAAACTTACACAGGATCCTTTTCTATAAATAGCTGAAACTTTTATCTTGTTTTCTGTTCATTGCTTACATCGATTTTTGTAACATGATAATAATTTTCCTCTTCTTGACTATTTTTCTTAAGCTGTGTTGTGCTACTTATCGAATTATCACTCAACTTTTGAGTTGAATACTTTTTATCGACTTTAAAATTAGAGACATTTCTTATAAAAAATTACCCCCAAAAACAGTTACCGATATAAAACACTGTAATACTAATAAGAAAAAATATTTAATAACAATTTCCATAACCTGAGTTGCGCATAAGCATTCACATCAGTTATAAAGCCTTCAAAGCATTTTTCTCTAGTCGAGTTAGTGTAATTGAGGGCTTTTTAGGCTGAAAAGTATAAGCAATCAGACCGACTATGAGATTCACCACAAACCCTAAATACTTCGATGTCTCGAGTGTTCAATCTGCGAGATATTTTTGAGCTGGTCAAAAACCGTTTCAATCACGAAGCGCTTTCTAAAATAAGTTTATCCCAAAGCTTCATCATTTTAGGTTTCATATTCTTTCTAACGTTGGTTATCAATGTGACATCCTTTTTATCAAGCTCCTGTTGCAACGGGCTGAAACATAACCTTTATCACCATAGAGTGCACCCCATAGATCTTCACACATTTCGGAGACAGGCGTTCTATCATCAATATTGCCCGGTGTCACTTTCACAGAAATTATTCCACCTTGATCGTTTATGATGAGGTGTAACATGAAGCCATAAAACCAACCTGCGCTAGATTTTCCTCGATTTGCTTCACCTTTAAAAACCTTGTGTCTCAGTATTCTGAGATTATGGCAGACCTGAATTTTTGTAGCACCAACAAAGGCTATGCCTGAAGGCTTATCATAACGATGAGCTAGAAATACACATAAAGAAACCGTGACCGATTGAATGAGTCTGACAATGCGCGAATAGCTGACTAACTCTGGGAAGGCTTTAGAATAAACAACATGAATATGCTGCGTTTAAAAGGCTTTGAAGTTTCTATAACCTGACTGATGAAAGAGAATGACGATTGTCATAATTTCACTACAGGATAATTTACTGGGTCTGGCACGGCTCTTTTCTTTGCTGCCTATTAAGCTTTTCTCCCATTATTGTAAGACAACCTTATATAAATCAGGTACTTATATAATCACTAATACTAAATCAATCAATACTTTCGACAACTCAACAATTGTTAAAGGGAACGAACGATACGCCGCTATTCAGACAACTTAGCAAGTGCTTCAACCACACGATTGATGCCAATGACCTCAATGCCATCAATCGTTTTTTGAGGCACATTGGATTTCGGCACAATTGCCCGCTTAAAGCCGTGCTTTGCCGCTTCCTGTAAACGCTCAAGTCCGTTCGGCACTGGTCGAATTTCACCGGATAAGCCCACCTCACCAAAGATAACCAAATCAGCAGGTAACGGCCGGTTTCTAAGACTGGAAACCACCGCCAAAACTAGTGCCAAATCAACACTGGTTTCAAGCACTTTTAACCCACCCACCACATTGATAAAGACATCCTGATCAGCAGCTTGCACACCACCATGACGATGTAAAACCGCGAGCAACATTGAAATACGATTTTGATCGACTCCCACAGCAACCCGTCTGGGGTTACCAAACGGACTGTCATCAACCAAGGCCTGCAGTTCAACCAGCAAAGGCCTTGTACCTTCCCATATCACCATCACCACACTGCCGGCAGCGACTTCTTCACCTCTTGATAAAAACAAAGCTGAGGGATTCTTCACCTGTTTAAGACCTGTTTCTGTCATCCCAAAAACACCCACTTCATTCACAGCTCCAAAGCGGTTCTTAATGCTTCGAAGCGTACGGTATCGGCTATCGCTCGAACCTTCCAGCATGATCGAAGTGTCAATCATATGTTCGAGCACTTTGGGCCCGGCCAAACTGCCATCCTTGGTGACATGACCAACTAAAAACAAGATCGTTTGTGTTTGTTTGGCAAAGCGCGTTAAGAGGGCTGCGCATTCACGAACTTGACTGACAGAACCCGGTGCAGAGCTGATTTCAGGCAAATTCATCACCTGAATAGAATCCACAACCAATATTTTTGGTGAGAAGTCACGCGCTTTTTCACAGATGGTAAACACGTTTGTTTCCGTCAACATATGTAAATCATCCGTTGGCAAGCCCAAGCGTTTTGCACGCATAGCCACTTGCTGCATGGATTCTTCACCAGTGACATACAGTGCCTTATGTTGTTTTGCCAACAGACAAAGAATTTGTAGCAATAACGTACTTTTTCCGGCGCCTGGATGACCGCCAATTAAAATGGCTGAGCCTTGTACTAATCCACCACCTAAGACCCGATCCAGTTCAGTTAACGTTGATTGAATTCTAGGGGTTTGCTCAAGGCTAACTTCTGATAAGGGTACAACTTGTTGTGTATCAACCCCTGCATAACCCACTTCTCGGCTGCCAGCTTCTCGAAAATCTGCCTCGTGAGGTTTTTGCGGAACTCGAAATTCCACCACAGTATTCCACTGCCCACAATCTTTACATTGCCCAGCCCATTGTGGATGGTCTGCCCCGCACTCATTACAGACGAAGGCTTTTTTTTGTTTTGCCATGACATTTGATTGCTGTGAATTTCTAGCTATTGTAGCAAGGCTTGGCAAGTTAGCGTAAACTTATAAAGAAACTCAAACAAAAATCGCCACAGCAATTCTATGGTTACCAACCCGTTATCTGCCCGACTATTTTGCTCCGAAACTGCGAAACTTCTAGGTTTGGAAGAATCCATATTTTTTGAATTTCTTCGAGAGGCGAATCAATTTTCAGCTAAAAACGAAACAACCCTCTCAGCTGAGCTACTTCAAAGCCACTTTCCCTTTTGGCAAATTAGAGACTTTCATAGGCTAGCTCAAAGCCTGAAGAACCAAGGTGTCATAACTGTTAGCAGCGCCCCAATCCATCAAGAAGGCGCACTCTCTTTCACAATTTTAGGGAATGAGCCACTATCTCAGGCTGTCAACCAATCCGCACCAGAAAAGCCTGCCCAAACAAAGCAATCTTCACAAAAAAACAGAGGGCAAGTGGGGGCCACTCGACTCAATCCAAGATGGCGGCCAGACCAGGCTATTCTGGACAAACTCTATCAAGATCATGGCATCATCTCAAAATTCGCCGGGCAACAGGTAAGCGAATTTGTTCAATACTGGGTAGATTCCAACAAGGTTAATCACTCCTGGTCTGCGCAATTTTACAAGCACGTGGTCAGAAATTGGCAAAGACAAAAATCCGAGGTGAGATTTTTGGATAACTCAAAATCAAAAGCCACTAGCATGCAACAAGGCTGGTATCCACATCATGATGCGGTTGAAATACTCACACGAAGCGGCATTAAAAAAGAATTCATTGAAGATGCCATACCTGAATTCGTGCTCTATTGGCGAGAACGAGGCGCCATCGCTGAAACATGGAACAGCAACTTTATTAAGCATGTCAAAAAGCAATGAGCAATATTTATCGGCACAATGAAACACGACACGCTGCCAAAACCTATGCCATCAAATTGGCAGCCATCAAGTGAAGTCTATGATATTCTGGCACTTGCGCATATTAATCAGGAATTTGCACAAAACTGTATCGAAGAGTTTGTTCTCTACTGGCAAGAAACCAAGCGCATGCACAACTCTTGGAATACCAAGTTTTTGCAGCATGTAAAATACCAGTGGGCAAACCAATCGAATCTACAGGGATTCTCTTATGCATCAACCCAAAGACCTGCTCAAGGGCAACAACCTGCCAGCTGGCTCGACAAACACACCGACAGAAGCTGGGCCGACGGACTCTGACCCCCAGTTGTCAGCAAAACAAAAGCATGCCGCCATCGATGCGATAGGCCAAATTTTCGCTGAATTTGAATTGGTATACCACAATCAATATATCAAAGCCTTTCCAACATTGGAAAAGCTCACTTACGCCAAAAAATTATGGTTCAGTTACCTGTGCCAATATCCCGCTGAACAACTTATCAATGCAGCAAAACAAGCCATCACCCAATCTGAATATTTACCTACCGTTGCCAAAATAATAAAGATTATTGAACAAGATGGGGATGCGTTTGGCTTGCCTGATGTCCGATCAGCCTATTTAGAAGCCTGTCAGGCACCCAGCCCAAAAGCCAGCCACCCCTGGCAACATCTCGCTGTTTACCATGCTGGCAAAAAGACGGGTTGGTTTTTTCTAGCCAACCAGCCTGAGAATAAAAGCTTCCCTGCTTTCGAAAAAACCTACAGTCAACTATGCCAACAGGTTCGTCAAGGC
>CAKMZU010000276.1:0-3941 GCA_929200485.1 uncultured Gammaproteobacteria bacterium
GGAATCAGGAATACCTTGATCAGGATGCCAACCTGACTTATCTGCAACGACGCTTTTATGAGGTAGATCTCAAGCTATTTCTCAGCCGTGACAGCTATGATGTGGATAACCATTATATGTATGGCAGAGCCAACCCTATTACCTTTATCGATCCGACAGGCCATAACGCACAACAAGGGGTATCCTACGGCGTCGGCGGAGGGTTGGCAGCATTGGGAATCATTGGGGCGGCACTCGCCGTGCCGACAGGCGGTGCATCCCTAACACTCTCAGCAGGTGCCGGGATTGCTGCTGGCGCTACAGCCTCCCTTTCGGGTATCGCACTGATGGGTTCACAGGGTGCGCTCGATTCAGGCAACAAGCAGGCAGCAAAAGCACTACAATATACCAGTATCGGGCTTAGTGCCGCTGCTTTGATAGCAGCAGGTGTTGCCATTGCACCGATTATTGCACCGAGCTATTTTATAAGTGCTTCTTCAGCTTTTTCTTTTATCGAGCCCTCTGAATTATTAACGTCTTCTTACACACCAACAATGCGCTATATCCCTCGATTCCTTGCTTCCACCTCTGGCGGTCTCGCTGGACGCACTGCAGCAAGGGTCTCTTTGCTCGAACCAAAGATAGAAGCAGCCATCACCGAGACTATTGATCAACACTTGACTATCTCTGGTGAAAGCCAAGTGACATTCCAAGCATCGGTCAGTTCAGTAGGCAGCGCAAGTGGTGAATACGTTACACCAACCGGTAGATTCACGTCTTCAGCTGCTAGCCCCCTAACTGAGGCAGGCAATTTTGGTCCAGCCGCAACGTCACTCCCAGCCGCCACTGAAACTGATGGTGCTATCTTTACAAAGGCTATCACCATTCCAACTAACAGTGCTGTTTTAACTACAACACCCACAAGCGACGTTGCCACCACAACTGTTATCCCCGGCACAATTTCAACGGAACAATCCATTTCTGCCGATATGACTGGAGCGAATGCTGCTTTCTCAAGTACACCTGACTACGGAGATCTCAGTGGGGCAGTCGGTTCTTTTCCCAATTCTTATGGGTATGGTCCCTATTAAGCTTTCCAAGGAGTACAACTGAGTATTACTGCCTCTACAAGAGGCAGTTCAAAGCAATTATCTATTTCTGATTCACAACAGCCAGCCACGGCTGTTGGTCGATCGGCAACCCTGTGGGTCGATAATAACTTGATACTATATTAAAGCCAGCCTGCTCAAGATAGCTTGAGAGTTCAGCATACTCCATCAAATGAACATACCTGTCATTTCTAAAGCCTTCAAAACTTCCCCTGGGCATGGACATCATTAACACACCACCCTTTTTAAGCCAGGAATAACAACGCTGTAAAAATCCCAAAAGATGTTCACTTGGTATATGAAATAACGACGCATTGGCAAAAATACCATCGAAACTTTCAGCCTTTAAATTCAATGAAAGGAAACTTTCATTGATCACAGCACAACCGCTGTATTCTTTCGCCATCTTGCAAAACTTAAGAGAGCCATCCACCCCAACGGCGTGATGTCCCAGCTGTTTGAAGGTCAATAAATCCCTGCCCGGCCCACAGCCTAGATCTAAAATATCCATGGGTTTATTTGCTGGCAGCCGGCTTAACAGGGCATCAATATTTTGTCTAACATCGTGCCCTTTTGTTGCCTCCCAGAAACTTTCGCTTTGAATGGAGTAATCCTCAAGGGTTCTTCGCTCTCGGTCATCTTTCATTGATGAAATACCATTTTCAATTTGCTTGTCGCACTCAGTAACAGACTGAAATGCCATCAATAACTAATCTAATCAATTTTCACTGATACCCGTACTATTTTTTGATAAACTTAAACGAATTGCTTTGGAGGGAAACCCATGGAATTTTTCCAACACTTCATTGATTTATTCAATGAATCAGCCCCGTGGTTATTACTGGGCTTGATTATAGCCGGGCTAATTAAAGCCTTTATCCCTGAGAGCTATTTAACCAAACATCTTGGCGGCAAGGGTCTTCTAACCACTATAAAAGCGGCATTTATCGGCGCACCGCTTCCCTTATGTTCTTGTGGTGTTGTGCCAGCTGCATTAGGTATCCGCCGAGCCGGCGGTTCAAAAAATGCAACCATTTCCTTTCTTGTTGCGACACCTGAAACCGGCCTTGACTCCATGTCAGTGACTTATGCCTTAATGGGGCCTTTTATGGCCATTATTCGGCCTATTGCAGCCATCTGCAGTGCGATTGTTGCCGGCATTCTTGTTGGCAATGCAGATGATGAACAACCTAAGGCTGTATCTGCAACCAACAATAGCTGTCAATCTAAGCCCAAAGATTGCTGTGATTCAAAAAAAGCACCTGAAAAAAACCAAGAAAAGCCACTCGGTAAAAAAATCCAGCAAGGCATTGTTTTTTCATTTTTTGATATGCTGGATGATATTGTACTTTGGTTATTGATTGGCCTTGGCTTTGCCGCATTGGTGCAAACTTTTATCCCTACAAGCTTTTTAAGTCAATGGGGTGGCAGCTGGGTTGCGTACGTTGTCATGGCGCTAATTGGTGTCCCTATGTATATCTGCGCTACGGCCTCAACGCCAATTGCAGCGGGCTTACTGCTTTCGGGGGTTTCTCCTGGTGCCGTTTTAGTCTTTATGCTTGCAGGCCCTGCGACCAATATCGGAACCATCGGCATCATCATTAAAGAACTGGGTAAAAAGTCCGTTATTGCCTATCTGGTGGGTGTCGTCATCACAAGCTTTGCGTTTGGTGCCCTTACCGATTATCTGGTCAACCTCTATAATATCCCTATTCTTAGCGAGGTGAGTAACCACAGCCTATCGATGAATACCTTTACTTTAGTATGCTCTGTTTTTATGGCGGCCCTTTGTGTAATTTCAATAGGGAAAAAGCTGCTAAAAAAGATGTAATACAGGTTTCAAAGAACAAAGAGAAATAAAGGACCTATTAGGCTAATAAAAGCTAGATGCATTCCGCACTCCAAGACTATGGATATAGCCTTGAGACTTTAAGTGCCGAAAGTGCCGAGCAACAGAAAGCCCAACACCTCCTTTAGGGCATATATGGACGCATGCTTTAGCAAAGGAAGTTTAGTCGCAAAAAATATTTCAACTAATCAAGTTTATATGATCGTAAGTTATCGGCCTAAAATGGCGGTGTAATCCTATAATTAAAAGATGATAGTTACTGAACAAATTTTTTACTCATCAGCTACCGCTGGCACTTATTTATTGACTAGCACCAATTCCTCAACAATTGCCGTATTGGGCAGTGTTAAAAGTAAAGAAACGGCCTTAGCCAACTCCTCTGGCTGTGTCATGGTATTTGGGTCTGTGGCTGGTGCAATGGGCTTGATCATATCGGTGTTTACCCAGGAAGTACAAATTGCGCAGACCCGCAAACCAAAATCATAACCTGCGATTTGAATGCCTTTACAAATCGCCAACTGAGCATGTTTTGATGCCGCATAGGCAACTCTTGGACCATAACTCTTTTCATTTCGTATTCGTTTACCCGCAATACTGACAAAAGCGATAAAGCGCCCACTGTCTCCCTGTTTTAAAAAAGGCAAAGTTGCTTGTGCCAATCGGTAGGTACCTTTTGCATTCACATCCATCAGCTCATCAAAAACTTCATCACCGTCTGCTTCAATCTCCCAAAACTTAAATAGACCGGCAACATGAACGACCGCATCAATATGGCCATACTGTTGAATAACATGATTTGCCCAATCTTTAGCAGACTGGGCATCTGTGGCTTCATAATAATGGGTATCAAGACCGTTAAGATCTGAAGGGATTTTTGATGGATCACGTACCCCTAAACTCAAGGTATAGCCATCAGCTTTTAATTTCCTTGCAACAGCAAGGCCGATGCCTCGATTTGCTCCCGTAACCAATACCACTTTATTGCTATTCGAATCTGCTTCAAT
>CAKMZU010000276.1:3951-4874 GCA_929200485.1 uncultured Gammaproteobacteria bacterium
CATTTGATGAATGAATGTGAAACGCAATGAATGAGCAACAAAGAGAAATGAATAAAAAAACTGCACGCATAATAAACTCTATCCAAAGATAGTGTAGATAGCATTTATCATGTCAAGTTCATCACCAATAAATGTAATCTGAAAAATTTAATTTTTTATCAGAAGATAAAATATCGATGTGAATGTGCCCGTTAACCTGTAGAATAATATTTAAACTATTTTTGTTATACTATTGGGTATGAATATATGTTGAGAACACTTTCCATCATTCTATTATTCTTTTTTAGCCAAATATCTAATGCCAATGATGATACGGAGAAATATATTAAAGCCTGTCTCTTTCTGAAATTTTTAAAGATTCTAGAAGATAATCCAAACCCTCTGATCAATGAGGAAGGACTTGAAATGTTAGCAGAGGCATCAGCAAAACTAAATAAAATAAATTTTGCAGACGCCTTATACAAAAAAAATGTCAGCCCGGAAACAGTCAAGTATCACCTGGCTTTGCTTGCTGAAACTGAATATTACCGCTTCGTTAACAAAACTGAGAAATCTCCCTATCTGCGTCTCCAAACAGTAAAACAGCCCCCCCAAACAGTAGAGCGACCCAGCTGTCAAATTCCCCAGACAGCAGGGCGTCCTAACCATAATTATTTCAAAATAGTAGAAAATCCTCCCCATCAACCTTACAAAATTGAAGAGGATTCTCCCTGGCAAGTATACCCAACATTCGTGCGGCCACCCTATCAACTGACTAAAACAGAAGAGCGACCTTCCTGTCACTTCTCAGATAACAACCCAACGTTCACTGACGATGGAGAAGATGTATTTTTAAAACCTTTGGTGCCTTTCTGGCATCAATATCAAAAAAACAGTATACAAAAATCTATGGAATTCCTTTTTAGTGACGATAGCTTCTGGGG
>CAKMZU010000277.1:0-234 GCA_929200485.1 uncultured Gammaproteobacteria bacterium
ACAAAAAATCAACACTTTTCCATCAGGGGGTAGAAATACCAACCCTCTGGGGAGAGTCTTATCAAGTAAATGGTCAACCACAGTCGGCATCGATTATATATAAATCAAATAAAGGCTTTAATTACCCAGTCAACATTACGTCAAAAACAGGTTCAGAGATTAAATTTAAACGCAATGGTGCAGTCAGCAAAAAAGTGCGTGGCAATTTAGCGAAAGGGTTGAATAGTGAAGATC
>CAKMZU010000277.1:244-955 GCA_929200485.1 uncultured Gammaproteobacteria bacterium
GCATGTCACCACCAAAGTCTTTAAGGAAGCGACCGCTTTTCGACACGAAATTGAAATCACTAACAAAGGCAAGTATGACGATGGCATACCAGGGGTTAGATTAATCACCGCTCAAGGATTTAAGCTTGAGACGGATGAGCATGGCCGATTCCATGTGCCAGACCGTTGGATATTAGATAGCAAGGGAAGTAATTTCCTAATCAAGGTTGATACGGATTCACTCCCTGCAAGGATGCAGGTGATCAGCGAAAACCCTAAAGTCTTGCGTCTTAGCCCAAATAAACTCAATAAGTTTAATTTTAGTGTTCAAAGGCAGTGATCGACTTAATGATGATTTTTTTAAAAAGCATCCGTAGGCGGAACTCAGGATCATCGTGGCATGATAGCTAAAACTCTCGCTTACCCTGAGTATGTCGAAAGGTGCAAAAAACGGACAACAATATAATGTTGTCAGCATTAGTAGATCAACGCGCTAGAGTTCAATTATTGGGTTCGATACATATATTTCCTAACCGAACCAATTCTTTTTCCAGATCATTTTTACTTTGGTAAAATTTCCGATTAATTTCTTCAGTAAATACTGTACTGTTTATTACCTCTTCATCATTCTTAAAATACTCAGTGTAAAAAGCGATAAGATCAGGCTTAATCTTTTCATACTTAAGGTGTTTATTGAAGAATAACTCTAAATTATCTATCTGATTCGGGGTT
>CAKMZU010000277.1:965-4210 GCA_929200485.1 uncultured Gammaproteobacteria bacterium
AAGAGTGACGCCGCATCTGCGATACCCGATTGATTTAAAAAATCTTCCATATGCTTCTGGTGATTCTCATATCCGCCATAGGAACTTTTAAACGAACTACAAAAAATCATTATCAATACACATAAAAGACGGGTAAACCTATGGTTTAAATGAAAAAGTTTTGTTTTGCGTTCTGAAATCACTGTCAATAGCCTGTAGAAATAATGCAATTATATAGAGAGCAAAAACTAATTAAGTTCAATGCTCTTGTATTTATGAAGATTGTTATTTTGATTATCGTCGTTGTTGTGATCTTATTGTGAGCTTATTGTGAGCAATGGCAAAAGAATTGTTATTCACAGGTCTGTAGGCGTTTGCTATGAATCGGTTTTGTAAATGCGTTAATAGCTGCAATACTAAAATAAACCTTTTGATAAAACCTTGAGTTCAATGCAAATTCTATTCTTCTTTGCCATGGGGCTGCTTATTGCTTGCTCCCCTGTTTCAAGCCCAGAAAGGTCTAAAGATAAGAATATTGAAACACAACCTGCTCAGGCTCAGGAAAGTCTTTCCTTAACCAAGATTCACTTGCTTGATGGTACTCAATTTTTAAGCCCTGTCACTTGCATGAATGATCATTGTGATCGTCTTGTTGATGTTGTTATGAGCAAGAAGGGTATTGCTGCCGAATCGATCGAATTAAAAAAATATGCTGTCTTAAAAGGAAAAACCAAGCGGTCAAAGTCGAGTGACAGTTCTGCCAGCCAATTGACAGTCCCTGTGCCTCACTTATCTCCACGGAGAGCTTCTGAGCCATCAATTCAAAAAGATGTGGTTGCTAATATTCCGCTGGAACGAAGACGATCGACAGGTGATGCGCAGCAAACTATCCATGAACAAGCCTCAGGGCATATAGTAAGGTTCGCAAGTTCAGAGGCATTATTTGGTTTGCCAACATTATCTGCAAATAAAGATTTCTCGATACAGGAAATTGAAAGTGCGCTGCATGCAAGGATGGGGGCATCAAAACCCTATTCCGAACGTTTAAGACGATTAACCGAGTCGTATGAAATCGTCACTCGTTCAAGAGAATCGTTGGAGGCTGAGAGTTTAAAGGAAGAAACAAGTGTCGATGCACCTGATTTTATAACCCAAAAAACCTCATTAATTCAGGGGATGAGAGAAGAGTTAGCGACTGTTTCTGGGCAGCTCGATACTAATCTTAAGAAGCTAGGTGAATCCGTGGCCTTTGTATTGGCACATAAGACAGCAAAAAGCGCGCAGCTCTCATTAATTATCAATGCAAAACAGTCTGATGGTAGTTTTAAATATTCTGACGAACTGAGAAATGAAGCGGAAACCTTCCTAAAAGATACTAAGGGGAATCTAACACCATCCGACGAACTCAAACAGGCTTTTGTTGATAATAGGGTGATGCTTATGATGAGAAAGGTCTCTGATCAGGGATATATGGCGTTTGCAATGGGGCGGCCGACAAAGCGACTTGAGTTAAAAGCCAAGTCAGATAACCTTGGAAATATTCCGATTAATCAGGTGTTCACCCATAAAGTAAAAGGTGAGGGAGATATTCTGCTTCGGAATCGAGCCATGTTTAATGAGTTTTCTTTTCAATCCAGAGCGTCTCTGTTAGATGATGGTCTGCCGAATAGCTTTAATAAGCAGGAAGTTCGAATGCTTGAGTATCTTGATGGAGAAATGGATGTACAGGTCGGTGTAAAATCATTAGATGCTGCACCAGATGCTCCGGTTAGCTGGATAAATAAAGCAGAATTTGAAGCATTGCCACTTGCAGAACGCGAGACATTGGCAGTTTATGAAGTGCATGCTGACCCAAGATCCATGAAGGGAAGTAGCGACGCGATGATTAAATTATGGAAGCAATGGCGCGTCGATTCAGAAGATTTACTTCCCTCCCAAGGCTCATTCACTCACTTGAAAAACACCGATTGGGAGGTGGAAGGGGGATATCAAAAATCTCAGTCGATTCTCATCACGGAAGATGACCTTAGACAGAAACATCTGGAAAATGCTGAACTGCGTAATTTGGATTACGCTGAATTTTTATTGCGTGTAGAAGCCGTGGGTGTTGAACGATTGCCTGATTTGACGAAAGAAGATCTGTATTCCAGAAAAGTGACGGATCAATTAGGTGGTGAAGACAAAATAAAAATTTCGGCTAAAGAGAGGCTGGATACATCAGGTGCTATCGCTCCAGACATTGATTTATTAAGTACTGGAATAAATAAAAAAGCGGCTAATGATGACACCTTTGACGTGAAGGAGGGTATTGGACGAACCAACCCTTTGACAAAAAGTCTTCTAGAACAAACTACTCAACAGTCGGAAGGATTATTAGTGCAGAAAGCAATTCATCATGGTTCAGAGGATTTGAATTTTGAATTTCCTCAAAATCTGAAAGACGATTATCCAATAGGTGTCGTCAGCACTGATGGGGTGGTACGGAAAATTAGTAAAGCAGGTGGTCAGTATCCACACGAGTATTTATTTAAGTTTTTGCGTGAGCATCCAGAGATGACAACCAGCATTAACCCAGCTTATGTCGTTAAAAATGCAAAGGAATTTCCAAAAGATAAAGCACGTTGGCCTGCTGCACAAATTCAGAAGATGAAAGTCTATGAGAAATGGATAGATGACGGGATTCAAAATGGAGGGATAAAGAAGCCATACTTTGAAGAGTTGAAAGTTAAATATAATGAATTTAAGAAGGATTATTCTTTTGTTGGTGAGTAATCATCTCCCAATAAAATTTATTGCAGTTTTACTTTTTAATTGCTGTTTGAGTTTATTAATAATGAGAGGGATCTGTTTTCCGAATAAATCTTCTTTATGTGATTGATCCTTTGGTGGAGTATAAGAGGGTGAATCATCATCGCAGGAGCTATAACAGCATGTGAAAATGCCTGCAGCTTTTGATTGAGATTTATCAGCTTTTTCATCCTGATATTTACGTACAGCATTAAGTGCATCTAACTGGTTGTCAGAAAATCTTATAGCAGCTTTATGGTTTGATGCCTGAATGCCATGAGTTTTTAAATAACTTCTGAACATCATATCTCTTGAATTAGCAGATCTATTTAGGATTGCGTGGTTTACTATTTTAAAAGCCTCAAGTGAGTCTTTTTGATTTTTAGATAATTTATTTTTCCATTCGTTTTTTAAATGATGGGCTAGTTTTTCTCTGTTCAGGTCAGCCTCTTCATTGGTTTTTTGAAATAGATCAATTC
>CAKMZU010000277.1:4220-4849 GCA_929200485.1 uncultured Gammaproteobacteria bacterium
TCAACTACGTTAGTGGCCTGCCGGTATATCGGAGATAAGGTCTCATGGATTGCAGTGTATGCATCGTAAGTCTTGTTCTGTTTTAATAATTTAATTATACCTTGTGCCTTCTTCTCTTTTTCTCTGATCTCTTTTCCACTGGTTTCTTCATCTGTTGAGTCAGGGTTGGATAGCATGAGTCTTACGGTAGATTCCATAAGAAATTTTTTAAATTCAGCGCTTGATATTCCAGCGTTAGCAAAGGGTAGTATGAAAAGCAGTAAGAAAAAAGGGGTAATGTAAGTAAGTTTGACTTTTACTCTGAGCATGATAGACCTGATTTCTTTAAATGCTGTCCCATAATTTATGATTTATGAACATTTTTTTATAAAATAGTTCAGAAATCTTTAATAAGAGGGATTACGACTGTCAGATAAAAAAGAATAAAACTTCGTCCTTCTGATGAAACTATCATTATTAGCCTCTTTGATTAAATTGAATTCTAAGCAAGCGCTAAGTACGATTAATCAGATGAATCTGGGTAAGTTAAAAGAGGGTAAACGGCGTGTTAATAGGCTGCCTTATTTAAGGCAGCCCTAGTACTTCGATTCACAGCATTTGTCTGGTTCAGCAGTCACAGATTTTTCTGT
>CAKMZU010000278.1:0-3178 GCA_929200485.1 uncultured Gammaproteobacteria bacterium
CAAGAATATCATGTAATACATTTTCAGCTTTTTCCAGATCAGAATCATAATGAATGCTGAAAACCATATCGACTCGTCGTTCATTTTCGGCGGTTAAATTATCAATTTTATCTTCCCAAATTTTTGTATTGGGGATAACAATGCGTTCGTTATCGTAACTGTTGATGGTTGTAGAAACTAAACTCATGTCGCTGACAATGCCTGTGACATCCAAGGCCGTAATAATATCGCCAACATCATAAGGTTTGTATATCAAGATAAGAATTCCCGAAGCAATGTTAGAAAGTGTCTGCTGTAATGCAAAACCTATGACCACACTGGCAATACCCAAACCCGCCAATATAGGGCCTAAATTAAAACCGATTTGTGCCAGCGAAAAAAGAAAGCCAATGAATATGATCAAACGCACCGTCCAGGTAACAATGAAATTTCTCATTAATTGACTGAGGTTTACGCCAGAGCGTTTCAACATTCGCCTGAGGATCATTTCGAACAAACGGGCGATTAAATAAAATAAAGAAATAATAAGCACGAAAACAACAATCTTTGTGAAAATATCGCCTGCATTATCATAAAGAAAGTCTTTCATATTTGCCCACCATCGGCTGAGTAGACTCCCAATGACATATACATTAAACACATCCGTATTGACCTCGCCGGAAGCATATATCAGCACCTCCCGATACTTTAATGTATCGATTTCATGACTTTCCAGTATATCAATTACCGTCGAAAGGCTATTGGCGGTCAAATCTAGACGTTTCTTGAGAAGTTTTGATAAATCATTAGCGGGTGGTTTCTTAGGGTCAATAGGTGGTGCAAGAGACAAATATTCATCAAGCTCTTTCTTGTTGTATTCAAGGTAGCCAACAATGGTATTGGCACGCTCTTCCATTTTCTTAATAAATACCTTTGTTTCTTTGATAGCGGGTTTTGATCCTAGTGTGTTCAGCATTTGAAGTGTCTGGTTTTGGATAATGAGATAAACATCGTTTTGATTTTCAGTTTTGACCATTGTCATTAAAGGGGTGGGATCATCATCCGGACTATTAATGGGATAGACCATGGCTGAAAATATATGATCAAAATATGCGCTCATGTGCTTGGTTTGTTTTAATTGTGTATTTAATACGGTGAGTAAAAAGCCATTATATTGTTCCTTTTTTTTAAAGAGCTTGTGAATATCAGGTTGAATACTTTCGAGTAGCTTGGTAATCCTGAATTCAGTGACCGCCTTATGGCTGCTATGACGTTTATCTAAAGTAGGAATGAGTTGATTAATTAACGATTGGGTTTCAGTAATGGATATCTCTAAGGGGTTTTCATTGGTATCCGCATAAAGTACCAACACAAAGAATAGGAGAAATAATATAAGACAGTATCTCTCTTTCATTATGATTTCTGGCGTGATTTAGTTTGGAGAAAGAAGCTCATATCTAACAGGATTTGGGACGCACGAAAATCCGCATTCCAGGAATGCACTGACAGCTTGAGCAACTAAAAGCAGTAAAGTTAACAAGATGACAAACTTTATCCATGCGGGTTGTTGTTTGAATGTTATTGGCTGAGATTGTGGCACAAATTGATACGGCATTAATAATGCGATGCCTGCGATAAAAATAAAGGTAGTGAAAGCGATAAACCCCCAAGTGTAAAGGTGATATCCCATAAATGTGTTGCCATAGGTTGATTGGTGAGGGATGACATGCAGGATGATTTGTCTAAGTGACATGGCTGCGCCGTAGATACAGCTGAGAATAAATAATCCGTAATGCCGAGCACGTAACCCATGTCTGAGATTTAAAATGATAGCAATGCTACAGGCGGCTAAGCCTAAGCGTTGCAATAAACACATCGGGCAGGGTAAATCATGATTGAAAAGCTGATCATAAAAAGAAAGCAACAAAATGCAATCTATAGCGAGTAATACCAGTGCATTCAGGTGGTGATAGATAGTATGGTTAACTGTAGCTGAATCAGCGTTCATTGCTCACCCTTCCTAGAGTTGAATTTGTACAGTCGTGGTGAGATGAGTAAAGAACCAGCATACACACAGCAAAAGGGTCAGCATATACAGCCCTGTGGCAAAACACTCTTTTCCATTAAGCGACAATATCGCAGAGATAAAATATAAAGTGAACAGCAAGGCAACCATGGAAACCTCCTGACGGCTTTATCTTCAAGGGAAGCCGTGTCCCCTTTTTTGTAAAATGGTTAGTGGGTAGTTAAACCTAATCTTCGGCGGTGATCTTCGTTGTTAAAAACGTGGGTAGCATGATCAATAATTTGTTTATCGGTTAGCCGGTCTGTTGACTCCAGACCGACCACATGATCGAGCATGTCATGATGATGGCTCGACAGGAACTTTAAAAACATAAGGCCTGCCGATGACTTTCCCTTGCCGTGGCTAAAAATCAGGGTTTCACGGGCATCGCCTACGGCCTCGGCGATGGCTTCATAGTAGGTTAAATCTTCAGGTACCCGTTGCCCTTTGAAATGACTGGCTTTCAGATGAAGATGATCACGATTTATTTCGTAATCATTTTCATGGTTGATGGCCCATTTTTTGGGTTCATCCTGATTGAGTTGGTAAATAACCGCATGGTGATGGTCTAAAACAACGGCAACAGGCGAAGATGAAGATGAAGTCACAGCAGCTTACCCTATTTACATTAATTTCTGGCAAGCATACTTAAAACTTAATTAAATGTCATTGGTTTTTTAAATCTAGTGTTTTTTTTAGCTCCATTAATAGTGTCGATTTGTCAAAAAATGGCTTGTAGTATTTCCAAACGCGAGCATCTTCGTAGCTGACGATATCGTATATAGGTATATCTTCATATTTATCTTTCATTGAATTAAAAACTAAGGTTTCAAAATTTATATCTAAGGGACAGTTATATTGATGGGAATAGTTGGTGATGAATAGATTTCCATTTTGGATAATGATTTCTCCGGCGGCTTGAAGGTCTTCATAATTGGATAGCCGCGTATGTTTGTCTTCAGTTGAAGCATCATGCATTTCGTCCGTATATGCTTCGGTAAAGTAAAGCTCTCCAATATTATTGATGATGAATAAGAAGCGTCCATGATGAGGATTTTTATTTGTGTTTTTTGTGGTATAAATTAGTGTTAAAATTTTATCTTTCTGGTTTTTCTGAACATTTTCTCTTTTGAG
>CAKMZU010000278.1:3206-4817 GCA_929200485.1 uncultured Gammaproteobacteria bacterium
ATTTTTTAATTTAGTTTCATAAAGTCTTTCGATTTCTATATCAATAGGGTTTTTAACTGTAGAATATAAATTTTTTTCAGTCTTTGGCATGGCTAGTATAATGCTACTATTTATTGTTGCTATCAGGATAAAAGTAAATAATAAAAAAAATTCTTTCATAGTAATTAACCAAAAAAACAGATATTTATTTAATCTTATAACTTTTTATAATTAAAAAATAAATATTTTTATGGATAAAGTTAATCTTTGTTTTTGTTGATAGCAATAGATAGCCAGTAATCCAGGCTTGTAAACCTTCCGCCCCCATAAAAAAACAAAACAAGCAGCATGATAAAATACGTGGCCGCAAACTCAATGCCGTTATTAAGAATGACAACAGAACCCTGCTCAGTCAGCCATTCGTAATTTCCGTGCTCTTTAAGTATGGATTTTATACGGGCGAGGCGTTCGGCAGCTTCCATTGTTCGTTCAGTTGCAAAGATGCCAGAACCTTCTGCTATTGCCAGCCAGCCATTATGTAAGTGAGTGGTTACTGCCGCCACAATCATTGTTACTATGAGTGGGATACTAATTAGTCTGACCCAAAGTCCAAGCGTCAATAAAATAGCACCACCTAGCTCAGCGCCGATTGCTAGAGCCGCCATCAGTGTAGGGAAAGGCAAACCCAACCCCCAATCAGGGTTACCAAACCAGCTCACTGTGCTGTCAAAAGCCTGGAGCTTATTCATGCCAGCCATCCAAAAGATGGGGATGAGATACAGCCGAATTATTAGCAGTACAATAAAATCCAGGCGTCCTGAATGTTTGACAAGGTTTTGGTAATGATTGACTAGTTTCATGGGTCTATTGGCTTATTAGAGAGCAACTTTTGGAAAAATATTTTTTATGGCGCCCATAGTGTTCAAATGATGACTGAGTGCTATGGCGTGGTTTTGTAATTCGCCTCTCGTAAGAGACGGCAAATGCATTCGAATCGAATCAAACAGTACCTCAACGACTTCGGATAACGATGAGGCGTCATTGATTCGCAACAATTCCAGTAAAGAAAATGTCAGTGTATTGCATTCGAGAAAGCGAACTTTATTGTCGTTGTCTCGAGATAAAAGAATAAAAGTGGGTTTGGTAATGCTTGATAAGTCGGCTGATTCATCAGAAATTAATTGAACGGCATAATCATACTTTTTCAGTAACACGCTGGATTTAAGCGTGATAAAGCTATTTTCACCAATAGTATGAGGCGTGTTTTTATCCGATTCATTTTCCTGTGCGATAAAAACCCGTGTTTCAGCGTATTCATAATCGGCAAGCTCAGCTAAGAAGCGTGGTAATTCCTCTAATGGGTGCTGTGAAAGGAAGGTAACAAATTCCTGGGCAATTTGAGAGAAGTAGGGTGTTGCAGATTGATGTGATTGAATGAAATTTTCAACAAGATTATGCCAGCGCTTATCGCCAAGTAATTGATGAATGATAGGAAAGTTACCCGTTAACAGCCCGTCGATATTGCTGAAAACAAGGCGCTGATAGACGCCAAGATTTTCAAAGCGAGCGTCTCCTGCCAATTGAGAGCCATCAGCTAATGAAGAGCCATCAGAAGGTTGAGCACCTCCTTGT
>CAKMZU010000279.1:0-3650 GCA_929200485.1 uncultured Gammaproteobacteria bacterium
GTTCCGATCTTTGGGTATATAAAAATGGTAAGGTACGCTTGACGAAAACGAATTATTTTAACCAGCACCCCAGTTTTTCAGCAGATGGGAAAAGTGTTTATTTTGCAGCGTCGAGAGGTAAAAAAAGTGCCGATGCATACGACCAGAATTCGTATATTTGGCGCATGTCCAGTAATGGCGCAGGCGGATTGACGCGTATAGGGACGCCGGTCTATCAATTTATAAACCCAAAGGAATCGCCTGATGGGGAAAAAATATTATTTTCATCACGTGAATTTTTTGAGAACAGCCCATTTATCTGGTACATGAAAAAGAATGGTGCATTGCCTACACAGCTTAAGCAGGGCACTTATGCTGATTGGGTGGATGACGAGACAATTATTTTTTCAGCGAAAGATGAAAATACAGGGTTATATGCCATTTGGAAGTCTAATATTGATGGGTCAAATTTAACGCAAATTATTTCAGATAATGAAATGGATTGTATTTCTCCAACGATTGATCCTACTAAGAAGTTTGTGGCCTATGTTAAGCAATCTCCTAAAGGGAGCAAGGTGGAAGAGTTGCAAAGTCGAGATGTGCATGTATTTCAATTAGACGATGCACTATCACAGCAAATAACAACCAATATCTCGCGTGACGATATGCCAAAATGGTCACCAGATGGCGACTATTTATATTTTCGTTCATCACGTGGGTTAGCGTGGAATGTTTGGCGCCTATCAACAGACTTTTTGGTGAGATAGTCTTGTTTTACCCGGTTTGTAGCCTCCCATAGCTACAAACCAACGTGCTCTTGATATTTTTCGTTTTATCATCCTCATTTGTACCAACTTATCTTATTTGCTGAAAAATTTATTTCGAGGTGGAAGCTTCTATCGTTAGGAAAACAAGCCCCGCTTTGGTCTGAGTGTGTTCTGAAAGCGTCAATTTGGTTAAACCATACATATCTATTAGAAAAAAAAGCGAACTAACAGACTGCTTGAAACGAATCGAGCGACACTTTCAAAAAACACTGATCAAAAAGAGAAAAGATAATGACGCATGAACTATAAAGCTGAAACAAACTCAAAGGATAAAACGCATTAAGGCTTTTATTTATATGCTAATATCACGACTTATTTTATTTTACTTAGTCACATTAATGGCAACCTCTACGTTTGCAATGCTCCACGCATCTAAATACTTATCGCATTCAAGAACGCCAGCGCATCAAACTACCCTCCCCTTAAGCGATATTATCGCACTATTGATTCATTTTCGAAATGAACCGAGCGATTTCAAATATCACTTAAATCAAAATATTGAAACTATAAAAAATCATGAAATCGTTATTACTCCTCAAAAAGCTAAAGAAAAAAAGTTAAATCTATATTCGGAAATGTCTATCCTGGAAAATTTGGCACTGGGTTACAATAATGACGCACAAAATAGGCTGGAGGTCATCGAATATCTTCAAAAGCTTCGCGATATTTAATTTTTTATTGCATTGTAATCAATACGAAGACTAACGAGATGATCAATAAGCTGGCAACTTCTGACTTGCTAATGCCTATGTGTTCGTTAGTATTTTTCATCATTGAAGGAAAAGTATTTGATGACGATATTGACTTTGATTGCCTCGCCCTATAAAGATGATAAGAATTGATGAATGCAGGAAAAATACGTTAGATGATCATCTATGATGGATCTGCGCGACATCAGTTTTAAAAACTGCTTGAACGAGAGTTACGTTTTTATTGAATGAAAGTGTCGAGTCTTGGTTAAGGCTTTAAAGAAAGGTGTATGATGATTCGTTGATCTTGAAGAGTGAGATCATCATAAGGTTGGAAGCAATCCCGATGAGTGTCATCGAGGTGTTTGAGGCGGGTGAACTCATTCAACCGCCTGACTTGATCAGCGCCGAATCAATGGCGCGCCAAGCGTCATATTAATGCAGTAACGTTCTTTCACCCGTTAAGGTATTAATTAACCAAAAACCATTCACGTCAGAATCGCCAATAAAAATACTCTGTGCATCGCGCACGGTGATTGTTTCTGGGTCTGACATGCCGAAGCCATTAGTGCCAGTCTCATAAAGAAGCTCTCTAGTGTTATCCGTTACATCGTATGTGTATAAACGGTTGTCATATTCGTAGATAATTGACTCGCCGTCATCGCTTAAATCGAACGTGCCCATTCGGCCATCGATTGGATTTGATTCGTTAAGGTAGGTTCGTGAACCATCCTTTAGGCTCACCGCTACAAATCTGGATTTGCTATCAATTTCATTATCCAAAATGAGTCGTTGGTTCGCATGATCATAGCGCATGGAGTCTTCGCGCCAGATTTTGATTCCATCGGTTTCTTTATCAGAGAGTAGAGAAACTGAATTGTCCGTTAATTTGTAGAGGTATAACTGGTCACTATCAAAAAAGGCAAGCGTGTTTTCATCGATTGCCGTGAGATATTCAATATCAGGAGACACACCACTGGTGATCAGTTGGAAGGTACCTGCGTTTATATCCCATGCCCCTATCTCGCTATTATCGTCACTGTAATACAGGGTTTTTCCATCCTGGCTTAGGGTAATGCCGATAATGTCATCGCTGGCTGTATGGAGCAGCGTGCGTTGGCCTTTACTCAGATCCCATGCAATCAGCTTGTCTTCGTCTGCGAAATATAGAATATCGCTTGCTTTGTCATAAACGTCAAATAATGGTTCAACGACAGGGTTGGCATCCTTGATGAAGCCTTGGGGTTCGATCATTGTTAGCATGTTGCTGGCAATATCATACATGCTGGTCGTGCTGAAATGACCAAGGTAAAGGATGCCGGTCGCAGGGTCGATATCAATGCCTTGAAGGGAATCCGCTGTCAGCCTGGGCGCGACGTCAATGATATCTTTGATCTTTGTGAGGCAGTCTGTTGCCAAATCAAAGGATGCGATAGTTTCACGCTCACTATCATAGGTCATATACAGCTTGCCGTCATAAATCGGCGAGTAGTAAATTCCTCTTGTTGGGAGTGGGCTGCAACCACTTTGGTTTGATGCGGTAAAATTCTCGAATACACCTGCTTGCGCTCCAGAAAGGTTGGCCGCATAAAACCCCTTGCCACTTTCATACGGGCTTAAAATTGTCCAATTGGCTTCTATAATCACACGGTCATTGCTTTCATCAATGATCAAATATTCAAGATAAAAATGATCAGATGCTGGATAGGTGAGTGCAGTCACTAGAGTTAAACTGCCGTTGCTTAGCTGATAACGATAGAGCGATGTATCTTGTGTAAAGTAAAGCGCAGTTTTATCGGCATTGAATGTTAAGCGGGTTAGTTGGCGTGACGCAGTTAAGGGGGCAGTATTTGTGCTGAATAAGACCTCACCAGATAAATCACTGGCATCAATTTTGATGACTTTGTATTCATTGTCAAAGGTCGATGAGTGAGCTAATGTGTAGTAAAAATTATCATCGCCGATAAGGTCGCCATCTGAGGTGTGCTCAGCAAGACCTGTGATGTCTTTCATGAAAAAAAGTCGGCTCATTTTGGTATCCAGATTGCGGATAAGATAAGGGCTGCCTTCGTCGTATCGATAAGCGTTAGTGATTAGATTATTCCCTTGCTTAAATAAACCGCTACTGCCTTTTAAAAATGGGCCATAGTAGTTA
>CAKMZU010000279.1:3660-4785 GCA_929200485.1 uncultured Gammaproteobacteria bacterium
TAGTTAACGCTGCGTGTATCTTCATAAATGGCATCGTCCGTTTCAATACGAATCGTGAATGTGTTGAGACCGTTTTCAAGATTGACGGTATGCATCCAGTCATTCATTGAGGCCGGCGATAGTTCCTCGTTGTTAATCGTGATCTTTTTGATGTCGGGGGCGTCACTGTTTGCGCTTATCGTTAAGGTGTCATTATCAGTAGACACATTGTAATAGGGGTAGATATTAAACGCTGATAAATGGTTATAGGTGGGTTTGCTTGGATCAGTACCCATTAGAATGTCATCATCGGGGCCAGTGTTTATTAGGGTGTAATCTTCGGAGTCGCAGGCGAGCAGCCCGAGCGCACAAAGTACAATAAAGGGAAATTTTTTCATGGGATGCGTTGTTGTTATTATTGTTACTGGTTGTTTTTTGTACGAACACTGACTGATAAGGAGTTTTATGTCAACCGCTTTCCTTTTTATGCCTTACTAATGCTAAGGCAAGCACTCAGCGAATACGCATGGGGTTCTATGTGGTGAATGACGCTAAAGCTACCCCGATGGATTGCCTCGTATTTCTTTGCCCTGCCCTGTTAGCTGAAGCCAACATTCGATATCAGTAAATCAAAATCCAGTCGGCTCTTTCCTTTTGATGCGCATTCCCATATTGTCATTACTCTCCATCCACTTTGGGTGAGGTCGTTTCGTACATTAATATCCCTCTTTTTGTTGCCTTTTATTTTGCTCTTCCAGAACTCAGGCCGAGTTGATGGCCACTTAAACAAATGGCAGTTATGGCCATGCCAAAAGCAACCGTTAACCAGTACTGCCTTGTATTTTGGGAAGATAATATCGGAGGCGGACGGGATTCAAGTATTATCCCGCCAAAAAGACATTTAACCCTTTGTTTTTAAGTGGGTTATAAGGCTTTTTGTAGTTGCTTTAGCTGGCTATCGAAGTCGAGAAGCAGTCCCAACCATCATGCTTTTATCAACAGAACAAAATTTAGCATAGTTGGGTAATTTACGGATTTTCTTGTAGTCGTTCAGATGATCTTGGCAGTAGGCCCCATAAATTCTAGGAGGGTGTCCGAGAATAGCCAACAAAAGGAAACTTGAGTAAATTTTCATGTCTAATTTTG
>CAKMZU010000280.1 GCA_929200485.1 uncultured Gammaproteobacteria bacterium
CCAGGTAGCCATTTTGTTATCAAATACACGCGTCCCGTACTGATAAAGAAATCGACACTAGCGATCACCACGGTCAAAGCGCATGATAATGTGTTAGATAAAATCTTTGCGGATGTCAGTTTATTGGCTGGCATGCTGGTTGATAAGTTTGTTTATCACATGCCACTGTATCGTCAACATCAACGCTTACAACATAGCGGTATTCATATCAACCGACAGGTGCAGAAGTCTCCTGTAACAGCCAACGCTTGGATTATCTTGATATCCCCTCACCACCAGCCCTGCCTGAAGTCAACGTATTTGGTATGCCTTGGGGGGAAGCGAGTTAGAGCGTAAGAGTGAACGATTAACGGCTAGCTCGATTGATGTAGGCGTTGTTTAAACCAGTAGTAGGCTAGAAATGCACAAAATACATTGATGACACTGTATGCTACAAAAATACCAATAAAGGCAAAATGAATACTGGCAAACAAGGCAATAGGCAAATACAAGAGAATCGCGCGCAATGCACTGATAACCATAGCGGGTATCGGCTGACCGATACCATTAAAACTGGCATTGACAAGAATCACGACCCCTGAAAAACCATAACTCATAGGGACTATTCGTAGATAGAGTGTCAAATAAGCCTTTATCTCAGGCTCTGAGGTAAACAACCCTGCAATAAACGGCGCTAAAAAGAAAAGTGCCAAAGCTAGCGCCAAGCCTACAAAAAAACAAAAATTACGAGAAATAATTAACCCCTGATTAACACGAGACAAGTGATTGGCCGTTAAATTTTGCCCCATATAAGGTGCTAAAATCGCTGATAATGCATGAAAAACCAAAAGAAACAGGGGTTCAAGATGCGCCGCTATTGCGTAGGCGGCCACCTGAGGATCACCCAGTCTCGCAACCAGCTTGGTTGTAATAAAAGCAGCGATAGGTATAAATAAATTATTCAACATGGCTGGAATAGCAATGTGAAACGTTGACTTGGTCGTGGCTTTGAAAACCTTTTGAGAAAGACTATCAATCCTGACAGAAAAAAGACGAAATACTTTGTGAAGGTAAAAAAACGCTATAAAAACAGGTAAACTTTTAGCCGCAACTCCTGCCCATGCTGAGCCCTGAATGCCCCAATCTAGACTAAAAATAAATATTGGCGCCAGTATCGCTTGCACTAAAGCAGCAACCAGCATTGACCAGCCTTGTATGTTCGGCAAGCCCAACGCTCTTAACGAAGATAAACCCACCATACCGATAAAGGTGAGCCAGCCATTAATAAAGAATACGTGTAAGTAATTTGTCACGAGTGAGCCAATGGATGGGCCTACCCCCATAACAACAATATATAAGGGTAATAAGGTTAAGCAGAGCAAAACCAATAAAGCGCTGGCAATACCTCCTAAGCATTGAGTAATAAAAATTCGGATGAGTAGTTCAGATTCACAAAGGCTAGCTGACCACCTCGAAAGTACTGAAGCCACACCAGCACTGATGGCAATAGCAATATAAATAAAGAGCATCACTACAGGAAAAATATACCCCATAGCGACCAAGGCCTCTGACGGTAATTTGGCAATCAGCCAAATATCGTAAGACTGAACCAGGAGGTTAGCTAAAAGGCCAATAACCATAGGGATAGAAGACTTTAAAAACAGCGAATGGATTGCGCCTTCAGTAAATGGCTTGGGCTTCATAGATCACACTTGAAAGGATGAGTATCAATTATAGCAAAGAAAAAAAGGCTTTTTCACTCAACTTTTTAAGCAGGATCCGATCGAAATCTGAAGCCTTGACACTAGAGAGTTGTTTTGGTTCAACTTTAGGAAAAGCTTCAATTAGAGCAACTGATCGATTTGGAAAGAGATTGATTATCTGCCGTTAGGTTGATGCGGTACTAGTACTTCGAATTCTCTTCCCTTTTTTGTCACAGCTCGACCGAAAGGGGGATATCCCTGAGACCCATATCAACGTTCATCCTGAGTTCATCGAAGGATGCTTCTCGTGGAGCATTTGAGCATGAAAGGAATTTCCCTCAGCTACACTAGCCACTTAATCATGCGCTGTTTGAGTAAGATGGCAGGATAAGGGCTTTTGATAAATCTCCCAAGCTAGCTGACAATTATGAGCGTGCTGGTCATTTGGTCTTAAAGCAAGCTTACAGTCTTTACAGCCCAGCTGGCTACTATCGTTACTATCGTATGCTTCATGCGCATAAACATGCTCCCAGGCCTCAATATAAGTTGGTGCTATCAAGCTATCACAAGAGAAACATCCAACTTTTATTTTATTTGTCTCTTCTTCAATAAATGGAAAAAAACCATATTTATATTTTTTTCTTTTAGTACATTCATCATCCGTAACGGGGTCAGAGCCCAAATCATCAATGGAAATACTAGTGGTATCAGAGTCTGAACTGTAAGCAGTATCGGAATCCGAGTCATCGCAATAAAGATAATTGGAATCATAACTGCTAATAGAACTGCCATCATCACCTAAAGCTTTGTCTGATTTATCTGCTAACTGGATGTAACAGCTTAAAGGTTTAATTTTACTATTTTTATGGTTATTGTTATAAATATAGTCATAACTTACCATGCACTTGCATCTAGGCACAGTTTGTTCCACATCGTTCATGTGAGTCATATAATGCTCTATCATGCAGGATTTGATTATATTAATACGGTTTATTTGATTGCAAAACATACAATGAAGCCTTCCATCACTACTTTTAAAATGACCTAGATTAAAACGTTCCCGCCTTGAGTTTTTTTTTATATCTCCTGAAAGTTCTGTGTTTATAGCATGACTCAAGATTCTTATGGGCAGTTGAAGCGTGTAAACTACTCCATGTGATGGTGTGCCACGTAATTGATTAAAATATTTTGCAACGATATCGGGGTCGCATTCTACATTTTTAAATACGTCTTTCTTTGGTTTTTTATTGGGACTGGCAGTTGAGATCAAAGTAGACAAACAAATAAATATCAAAGCAAAATAGTTAAAGAAATGCATATAAATTTCCAAAGAAATAACTGGTATTGGAAAATTTAATGCGATATGAGTTCCATCTAATGCTTCAACAAATTTTCTTCACATAATCACAAGCTTTCATTCGGTGGTAGATAGCATTTGCATGCATGACTTGAATAGGGTTTGGATCAACAATTTCAATAGGAATACGATTATCTCTAGCAATTTCTAACGCTATTGCCGTAATACCCACGCTAAAAGAGGTTCCCATAAATACCATACGTTTAGCAGATCGCATACGCTCAATCGCCTCATTGAATCGAAATTCTTCGGTATAATATTCATCAAACAGTAATACAAAAGGTTTGTAAGACTCATGAAGCACCGGGACACCGTCTGAAATATTAAACACATCAAACAATGAGGGAATAAGGTTAGATTGATCAACGGCATCCCATGGCGCTGGGTAAATAGCAAATGAACTTTCCATAGGTGCAAATCGTGCCATCATATCTACCCGTCCATGAATTGGGATATAGTGTTTATTGCCGGCTTTTGCATCGAGACCATCAATGTTCTGTGTAATGAGGTTTTTATCGGCTAAAAATTCATGCACACTATTGGGTTCAACATCCCTATAAGCGATAAACCGTTTGTAATACCAGCTTAGAAATTCATCAGGGTGAGCAGTATACATCGCTCGAGTCGCCATGGATTCAGGTGTATAATTCTTGCTTCCAATCGTCCAATAGCCTTCTTCACCTCTAAAAGTGGGTATACCGGATTCTTTACTGACGCCTGCTCCCGTGATATACAAAGTCATTTAATATCCTTTCAATACTATGCGTTTAGCGTGTATCATTTTCATCAACCCAGTCTTACCATTACCCGACGAAAAGTCTCTTTTGAAATTGATGACGTGGGAGTTGTTTGAGCAATTGATGATAAACGCTGTTATTATGTTTCATGCCTGTCCTTTACCTGTTTGAAAATACCTGTCTCGACAACGGATATCTTACCAGACACCAATAAGGACGGGCATCCTATCTTTAGGTTAATTTATTAACCGGACAGCAGTGATTTTATTTTACAGATTTTTCCGTATTCTGAGATAAGCCTTTTAATTTATTTAGCAGTTTTTCAAAGAATTCTTTGGTGGCAGTCAACTGAAGCATATCAATGCCAAACTTAATATATTCCTTTGATCCATCTGAACTTTTTAATATTCTGGTATTTGATTTTTCTTTGTCAAATCTTTCCATTTCTCCTTTAGCGATTGAAGCTAGAATATCTTCCAACCTTAATATTATAAATTCTGCATGATCCACTTGAGTAGTTAATTCAATATCGTCAATTGAAAAGTTAATTTCTTCACACTCAAGGTCTTGGTCGTGTGCCCAGAGATGTATTTTGTGGACACTTTCAACTTTGTCAATTGTTGCTCCATGTTTTTTAGACATGTAGTCAGTAACAATCTGCTCAAGGTCACTCATAACAAGTTGTGGTGTCTTCTCACTGTATCTAATCCAAAGCCAGTCAACGGAAAAAGTATCTAAAGATAGAAAAACTGATGATAAAATAAAAAAATATTTAATTTTTTTAATGGAGGTGACTTTCATAAAAATAAACCTGATTTGCAGGAGAAAGTTTCATTTAACCTTGTTACATGCAGTCAGCATTTTAAACTATAGGACTCACAGTATTTGAAAAGTTCAAAAAAATAGAAACATATCGGTAACGCCAATAAGCCGACGTTATTTGGCTCTTTCGCAGGTTCGCTGATCACGTTAGAGCCTCTTG
>CAKMZU010000281.1:0-2889 GCA_929200485.1 uncultured Gammaproteobacteria bacterium
ATTCTATACGCCCCCATCGGGCGGTAAAAAAAAGGTAGCCTCGAAGTATATCAAGATGTCAGGGGATCACGGCTACTCGCCAAGTGTGTTTAAGGGGCAACCGGAGTGGGCTGAGCAGGTCGGCTTGATCATTGAGGATAGGTATAAATACCTTCGAAAGCAGTCGGCAATCTTGACGCAAATTAGAAGGAAGTTATCGGAGTATGAAGTGGCGTTGACAAAATGCATTGAGGAAACCGGCTTTAATATTTCATAAAAAAGGTATTTGGGACGTAGCGGGGACGTAGCAAGAAAAATAACTAAGCTCATAATCACTAGAGGACGTAGACATGCCCAAGCGGGGCTCAATTGGTCCCCTGAGTTGAAATTCTTAAAAATCTCCAAAGAAAGTCATATCGCGTTTACTAACATTCCTGCAGAGCAGGGTTTATGTATGGTAAAGGTGAAGCAGAAAGTCTCTGGCTGTTTTATAACGGTTAACTTAGAAAAATCAATTAAAAATGAGTATGTTCGCTTAACCCTATGATTAAGAAGGTGTAAGCAGTGATTAAGGTACCCTCAAGTGTTCACCCGCAGGGTGAATGTAAAAATCCTGAAAAGAGCGTTAAAGATCCCTGTTAAGAAGTTGAAGCATACGATGGTAAGTTGTTTGTTGAATGGGGTTCAGACATATCCAAATAACTTTACTTAAATATGCAAAATATTGCCCTTTAAGGGCGTTATCTTATGTAAATAAAAATATTCAAACAACTAAATTAATGATTAAGCAGCTGAATTTATAATATTTTTACTGGGGATAACAAAATGCTACATGAGAATAAAAATGCTATTAGACTAATCACTATTGGAGAGGTTTGTGAAAAGATCAGAGTCAAAAAATCATGGCTTTATGAGCGTATGAAAAATGACCCAGATTTTCCAAAGAAAGTGAAAGTTGGAGGAAGCACACGTTTTGTCGAACAAGAAGTCGATAATTGGATTGTTAAATGCATTGATGAATCCCGATAAATTGCTTAAGGTTAACTTTTTCATCAAGCATAAAGCACAAGTACGTCGACACTAAAATTAGTGCCTTCGTGAAATACAATAATTTAAACAGCTAACATCTACATCAATGTTGGCTCTTTAAATAAGCTCAATTATCTATTTTGGGTTTTTGCTATTGTCTCATCGAGGCATTGATAGTGTCTCAATCTGGCATACGCCGAACTTTTTAAGCAGCGCTAAACCCTCTGCTGTTTGCGGGAGCATAGGTGTGCCTGCTTCACGGAGATGCTGAAGTGCAGATCTTGTTTCAGCCCAACCTATCTCTTTATCTTCTCGCATGTAACGATAAATCTTTGTTGGGAAAAGCCGTTTAAGTAGTGTGGTTTGCTTGGTTTGAAAATCCTCGGCAGGAGCTATCTTTACCAGTGCAGCAAAATCTTTTAGCGTTTTGCGTGATCCACCGAAAAGAATGACTTCAAAAAATATATTTTTTTGATGCTGATTAAATAGGTGCATGGCAGTAGCGCCAATTTTTTGGCGTAATGTATTTACATCATTGGCACCAAGGGTTAAAAGCACATCGAGGATTTTTTCATCAGAGGCATCGAGTAATAATGTAATGTACTTTTCGTTGTTGATAGCGGTTGCTCGCTGCGAGATTGCTTCTGGGTGATTAGTAAATTCACTCCAGGTTGTGAATTCGCTGTAGCCACCCGAAGTGAAGTTGCCAGGGTTACCCCTCACTTTCAATAAGTCGAAATCTGAATGCTCAAGGTTTTTGCTGGCTTTAGCATTGCGCCTGCGTTTTTCAAAGTCAGTCTTACCTTTGATATTTAATTTTCGAACGATCTCAGTGGCTTTAGTGAAGTTGACTAGCATTGGCTCACCCCATAGTTCTCCCCATGATTTTAACCTTGGGTAATGCAAATGAGGTGCGGCTGGAAAGCCGACAGGCAATTTACCGTTTTTATGAGCGTTTATATACGCATTTTTAGAGTGTAACTGAGGCCGCTCGGTGACATAACTTATAACTTCTTGAAGTGGTGCTTTCCCTGTAATTCTTGTATTGGCTGGTCTTCCATTCATTTTAGCTAAGGCGACTTCAACTTCTGCTTTTTTTAATGGATGTTTTCGCAGTAGGCGCACAAAGTTATCTGGGAAATCGGTAATGACTTTTAGGTCATGCTTTTGCGCATAGCGAATAATCTCTGTGGTTGGATGTGACTTGATCTCAAATATCAGCTTTTGTGTCTCAGAAAACATATCTGCTGTTATGTGATTGAGTTGAGGAATGCCAAGCTTATGAAGAACTGATTTCACTTCTTCAAGATAGTCATTCAAGCCTCGATCTCTTAGCGTTCTTGCCTCGATACTGACAAAATCATCGCACACGCTGTGCATGTGTTGAGTGATATTCCTTTCTTTAAATTCGCGTTTTTGCAGATATTGTGAAATGAATTTATCGTTTAAGTCTGTCTCTTTTACGAGCGTGTTTTTAAACATCCAGATTTCAATGAAAATACGTCGGCCCTGATGCTCGATAAAAAAATCTGCTTTGCATTTCCGCTTGTCACTTTTATAACCAAAAGGCCATTCAGGGTGCGCACCAAAACTTAGGTTAAGTTCATCGAATATCTTTGCAACAATCAATTCGGCATAACTCGCACATTGAATAAGCCCTCCATCACGAGTCCGGAATACTAATGCCGTGGAAAAAAATTCTTCGACCAATATATTTTGCCATTCCTCATCAGCTGCATAAAAATGCTTCATGGAAAATGAATCTTGCTTCTTCCATGCTGATCTGTTGTGAAAGCGATGCTTAATTAAAAAAGCGCGCCAGTCTTCCAGTGTGTATGAAGCAAAATCAGGGCGTTTTCTGCTACGTCCGTATTTTATCAA
>CAKMZU010000281.1:2899-4744 GCA_929200485.1 uncultured Gammaproteobacteria bacterium
AGATAATGTGAATGTAACGGCCCGTTTTTTGATGTTAATTCAATCAACTCAGGATTGCTCATTTGTGAATATTGGAAAGCTTTAGACTTCCGGCGTTTAAAGAATTGCGAGTGTTTTTTACATAGCAGGGTAGCGCTTTCAGCTTCTGAGGGATTGTCAGCGTTACGTTTGTATATTTTCGCTTTGGCTTTGGATAAGGAGGTTGAAAATCTGTGCTTACAAGGCAAACCGTTTAGTTCGCCTGTGCATTCAAAGTCACTCTCGGCTGTATATAAATCCGGTATTTCGTTTAGAGGCTTGACTTTAAATTGACGAAAAAAATGCGTACTTTTACTGTTGTTGCTTTTCACGAGAATAGCTCCACTTATGAATATGTAGGGGTTTTATGATTTCTTGAAATGAAGAATCTATGCCTGAACGATGTAATTGATCGCCTTGTTTGGCACTTCAGTTAAGCCTTGTTGCGTTGATCAATGCGGCTTTTAATCCAGTCCATAATTTCCTGTTCGATAAAGCGAGTGCCGCCACCTATTTTGACTCGCTTGGGGAAGGCGGCATCTTTTTTCATTGATTCATACAGCCAAGATTTTTTGACGCCGAGGATTTCACAGACTTCGGGGATATTGATTAATTTTATGCGTGTGGGGTTTGTGTCAGTAATCTCTGAAAATTGGGTGACGTTTAGATCTTCCATACTATGTCCTTTCGGTTGTGTTTAAAAAACGGCTAATAATGTAGCGTTGTCTTACAAACTTTTTGGCATTCCTTGCCTCATACTTATTGTCAGTCTTTAAAGGGTTTCATCATCAAAATGGTTGGTCCCTTATCGATCAATGAAAGATTTATATCGCGTTGACTATTCGCAGGCTCTCAATGCTCGGTGTGTATAATTGACCTTGTTTGGCCGCTAAAATCTGTTGACTCCAGCTCTCCATCAAGGCGCGTCTTCGCTCGATATATTGCGCACGGTTGTAGGCTGCTCTGACTTCATTGCTGTCTTTGTGTGCTAAAGCTGCTTCAATGACATCGTGATTAAATCCCTGTTCGTTTAACGTTGTACTCGCCAATGAGCGTAGGCCGTGTGATACCAATTTTCCGTGATAGCCCATACGTTTTAGTGCCATATTCGCTGTGGATGAATTGACGTGTTTGCGGTAATCACGATTTGACGGGAATACATAAGCTCTATGTGCGCTGATCGGTTGCATGCGTTGCAACAGTGTCATCACCGCTTTAGTTAACGGGACGGTGTGTTCTTTTCCTGCCTTCATTCGATTGGCAGGAATAGTCCACAAGGCTTCAGCGAGATCGATTTCTTCCCAGCGGGCACCTGCCGCTTCACTGGGTCTTGTCATTGTGTGGAGTTGCCACTCAATCAAGCAGCGTGTGACGGGATTTATGCTCGCATCCTGAAGTCTTTGCATCAGTGTCGGCATGGCTTCTGCGTCAATCGTCGGCAGGTTTTGTGTTTTCGGCGTTTGAAAAGCTGCGCTTATGCCTGAGAGTCGATTATGTTCAATAATACCTGTATTCGTGGCATAAACCATGATTTCGTTGATGCGTTGGGTTAATCGCTTGACGGTTTCCAGGTTGCCTCTGGCTGCAATGGGTTCAAGCACTTTAATGACCAATGGGGCTTTTAATTCATAAATGGGGGTTTGGCCGAGCGTCGGGAACACATGCAATTCAAGTGAGCGCCAAATATCGTCTGCGGTATCGCTTTTTACTTTGCTTCTTTTTACATGTAGCCATTTTTTCGCGACCGCCTCAAGGGTGTTTTGTCTTGCTTCTAGTGTCAGCCGGTGTCGCTCCTGCTTGTGGGTTTGCGGATCAATCTCTTGCGCT
>CAKMZU010000282.1:0-4486 GCA_929200485.1 uncultured Gammaproteobacteria bacterium
AACAGGATTTCAGTCAGCCCCAATGCTCACTTGTACAACAAAAAGATAATAGGCAAGGTTTTGGAAGCCCAAAAACAAAAAAATAAAGAGCTGTCCAAAGGTGAAGAGCAAGTAGGCGGTTTTTCTCAGGATAAATTGGATACTGCCCAGTTGAATGCTGGTGATTCAAATCAAGAGGCTGCTGATGTTGAATTTCGCCCGTTAAAAATTGCACTTTTAGGTTACCGCAGCAACCCCTACAGTGGTGGCCAGGGTATTTATATCAAATATTTATCTAAAGCCTTGGTGGATCTGGGTCATGAGGTTGATGTGATCTCAGGTGAACCTTATCCCCATGTTGATGAGCGGGTTAAATTAATTAAGTTGCCAGGTCTCAACCTCTTTGAAAATGGGCTTTTGTCATTAAGGCCAAGGCATCTTCTATCCTATGCGGACTCTGTCGAGTGGGTAAGTAAACTAACAGGCGGGTTTTCTGAGCCGTATTGTTTTGGTGTTCGGGTCAACGAATACCTAAAAAAGCATGGGTGCCAATACGATATAATCCATGATAATCAGTCACTTTCGTATGGCATGTTGGCGATTCAGAAACGCCAGCCATTAGTCACTACTTTCCATCATCCGATCACTAGTGATTTGAGTTTAGCATTATCGCAGGCCACGAACTTATGGCAGAAAGTACTCATCCGCCGATGGCACTCATTTTTGATTATGCAAAAACGTGTTATGAAGAAGCTCGATCATGTTGTCTCTGTCTCAAAGCAGTCGATTACCGATATCAGTGAGGGTTTTGACGTGCCCGAAAGCCAGTTAGATTTGATCTACAACGGCATTGATGTCGAGGAGTTTTGCCCACGAGAGGGTATTGAGCGCAGACCCAATCGATTAATGGCGACTGCTTCTGCCGATCAGCCCTTGAAAGGATTACGCTTTCTGCTTGAGGCATATGCCAGCTTGCTGGATGAATTTCCTGATCTTGAATTACTCGTTGTCGGTAAGCCTAAAGCGGGAGGAGACACTGAAAAATGTCTCAAAAAGTTAAATATTCAAGAGAGAGTCACCTTTGTTTCAGGTATTTCTACTGAGAAAATGGTGGACTTATACGCCGAGGCAGCCATAGCTGTAGTGCCTTCACTTTATGAAGGGTTTGGTTTGCCTGCGGGTGAAGCTATGGCTTCTGGTGTACCTGTTGTCTCAACTAATGGCGGCGCTTTACCTGAAGTTGTCGGCGATGCGGGCGTCATGGTTGAAAAAGCAGACAGTCAAGCATTAGCTTGCGCTATAGCAGAGTTGTTAAACAATCCTGAGAAAGCTAATAAACTTGCTGTTAAGGGGCGAGCGCGAATTCACGAGAAATTTAGCTGGCAGGTCGCAGCCAACGAATTTACTCGTTATTACCTTAAAGCGATAGCGAAAAACCAAAGTGCACTTATGAAAGCATCAACTAATCGGTAGCGGATATGCAAACGGTAAACTATAAAAAAATGCCGCTGAATCGTGGCGATAGAGTGCTAGATTTAGGGTGTGGTGAAGGCCGCCATGTCATTGCTTCTTACTTAGAGCAAGAAGTTGAATCTATAGGTGTCGATCTTTGCCACGCTGATTTGAAGACTACTAAAGAAAAGGCTGAACCCTTTTTGGAAGAAAAGACGCAAAGTCGTTATTTTGCATTGAGTGCAGCCAATGGCTTGCAGTTACCTTTTGCGGATAACAGCTTTGATAAAGTGATTTGTTCGGAAGTGCTTGAGCATATCCCGGATTATGAGGGTGTATTGTCTGAAATTGACCGAGTGTTAAAACCGAATGGTTTGTTTTGTGCGTCCGTGCCGAGGTTCTGGCCAGAGGCGGTTTGCTGGCACTTTAGCGATGCTTACCATGAAAATGAAGGTGGGCATTTACGTATTTTTCTTGAAAAACAATTACGACGAAAGATAGAAGAGCGGGGCTTCCGTTTTTATCATAAGCATTGGGCACATGCTTTGCATAGTCCTTATTGGTGGATGCAGTGCGCTGACTGGAAAAATAAAGAAAATAACAAATGGATTAAGGCATATCATCGCATGTTGGTTTGGGATATGATGGAACAACCTTGGATAACTCGTTTTACTGAGAAATGTCTAAACCCTGTAATGGGTAAATCTGTCGTGATGTACTTTAAAAAGGCAGGTGTTGCATGAGCGGATTATATCTTTCTAAAGGCTTGTACCCTACAGAGTTCCTTGAACCAACGATAGAGTTTATTAAACGTGTTCAGCAGCCCGATGGGTCTATCCCATGGTTTGAAAGCGGTTATGCTGATCCTTGGGATCACGTTGAATCGGCCATGGGGCTGAGTATTGGTGGCGAATATGCGGCTGCCGAAAATGCCTATCGATGGCTCAAGAATATCCAATTAGATGACGGCAGTTTTTGGGCAGCCTACAAAGATGGCGAAATTGACAATAAAGAGCGTCGTGAAACCAATTTTGTTGCTTATATTGCAACAGGTGTGTGGCATCACTATTTAATCACTGAAAATCTCGAATTTGTCCGTGAACTTTGGCCTACGGTAGTTAAAGCCATTGATTTTGTTGTTGGTTTACAGACCTCACACGGAGACATTCACTGGGCTGTTGATGCCGATGGTAAACCCAAAGAAGATGCTTTAGTTACAGGCTGTAGCTCTATCTATAAAAGCTTGGAGTGCGCTTATAATTTATCTGTCATATTAGATGAAGAGCGGCAGGATTGGCTAATTGCTCGAGAAAAGTTGGGTAAGGCGCTTTTACATCATGAAAAAACACGTTTCGATCGCACGTGGGAGAGCAAATCTCGCTACTCAATGGATTGGTTTTACCCTGTGTTAACAGGTGCCTTACCTAAAAAGGAAGCGCGAGAGCGTTTACTGGCGCGTTGGGATGAATTTGTTGAAGATGGTATGGGCTGCCGATGTGTAAGCGATCAGCCTTGGGTCACTATTGCTGAATCTTGTGAGCTAACCATGGCATTGTTGGCTGCAGGTATGGAATCTCGTGCGGTGAACGTTTATAGCTGGTTGCATCAGTGGCGACTCGAGGATGGATCTTATTGGACGGGTTATCAATTTTCTGAAGACCTGCTTTGGCCTAATGAAAAACCTACCTGGACGGCTGCTGCTATTTTATTAGCCGCTGATGCGCTAACAGATCACACGCCCGCAGCCTATCTCTTTAAAGAAATCCGCTTATTATCGGCGGAAAAACCCTTTACCCAACAAGTGGTTTAGTTTCAGGTTTCATTTTTTCTATACAGATACACTCAGCGGGGCCGTGAGAAGGATGAGTTTGCTTTTCTTCGGGTAATATTGAATTAAGCTTATCAGTAAAGGATTGTTTACTATTTAAGTACGCTTTAATTTCTTTTATCTCGTCTTCGGCTGTTTCCTGGAAATCGTTAAGGCTGTCAATATCTGTTATGTATTCGTCTAAAAGCTCTGACCCCTTGTGGATATATTGAGTTGTGATATAGCAGGGAGCGTATTTATGAATACCTGATTTTTTATCGATGCCTAAGTCTAGAATTTCAAGTTCTATGTTGCCTTTTTCACCTAAATTACACGAATTTACAAAGTGCATTGGAGTGTAGGTTTTATTACACGGGAGCATGCTTAATGATGAATTGGGTTTTGAAGGGAGTTCATAATGATATTTTTCAGGTGTTTTTATCTCAGAGCTTTTTAACGTTGTATACTGCTCAAGAAGAAAATCATGTATTGACGTATAATCATTAGGGCATACTATATTTTCAATTTCTTCTTTAGACAGTTTCTCAAGAATACTTTTTCTGAGAAGCTGTTTAAGTTGGGGATGGCGATCGACAAAGCAAATACCTGAATAGATGCCAACAACAACTCCCTTATTTATCGATTTTTTGGCAAATATGCCGAAGTTAGTTTGGTCAGGGTATCCATAGTCTACCTCTTTAAACGTCAACATTTTGGAGAATAATCTTTTTGCCCCTCCTTCGTTTTTTGTATAGAGTAATTTACAGCCTTGTTTTTTTTGCTTATTTGATAAAGCTGATGGGCGGATAAGTTCAATCGCATTACGTGAAATCCATACGTAGGGTGAATACTGGATCTCAGGTGGTTCCAGCGAATTTGATAATAGGCATGAGTAGGTAATAGAGTTGAAAGTCAATAGGCATAAACTTACACAGATAACTCTCATTTGATGGTGACCTTAAATTGGATTCGGCTTAATGAGAGTGAGATTAGGCTAAAGAGTTTCAAAAAAATCAGCTTTCTATTTTACATTAGGAAGCTGATGCTATAAAGGGGGGAGTATTTAAGCAATTCGCTTAAGTATGCCGAGGGTATTCACCACCTCAACTTCCTCAAATAAACCTGAAGCCAAAGCGAGCCGATAAATAGTGATGGGTGCCTGACCGCCTTCTTCTGGGTTTGGGAAAAGGTCGTGAATTAATAAATAGCCGCCGGGCATCACTCGGGTGGACCAGCTTTGATAGTCCG
>CAKMZU010000282.1:4496-4732 GCA_929200485.1 uncultured Gammaproteobacteria bacterium
TTGCAGCTTCCATACTATGGCCGCCATCAATAAAGACAAAGCTTAGTGGTGTCACCCACTGTTTTGCTGCCACTTTTGATGAGGCTACAAGGGGAACGACAGTGTCTTCAAGGTTTGCTATGGCCATGTTTTTGCGGAATTCTTTAAAGGTGTCGTATTTATTTATACTTTTATCATAAAGATCTCTATCGTGATATTCCTCACCTAATTGATGCTCTTCTGAACCTCTATGGTGG
>CAKMZU010000283.1 GCA_929200485.1 uncultured Gammaproteobacteria bacterium
TCTTAAGTGAAACGCAGCAATATTATGGTGTTTTTGTTGCCAAATGTGATGATTTTAGTCAATCATTCAGTATCGATAAGGTGGCAGAGTGTTCTAGAGTCACTTCCCTGGAAGGTGAGTTATTTCAGTTTGTCTTTGATGATTCCGATGAGCGTCAGATATTTGAAGAACATCAAGGTGCCCTTATCTATCCTTTTGAATACAATGCATTACTTTGGCAAAGTATCCCGTTAACCTGTGAAAAATTCTTTAAAAAGCATCAGGTAGAATCATCACCTTATACTCTACTTGATCTTAACTTTGAGCCAGAAACGGGGTTGTTGCTTAAAAAAGCCTGGTATTGGCAATCAAAAGAGATAGCGTCTGCGACTATGTCAGCGCTTTCGCCAACGCCAATCACCCCGTTCAGAGATAAGTCAGAAGCATTGGCGCTAAGAGATTCCTCATCAAGCTACTCAGGTAAGCTAGTCAAACCCTCGCCCTTGATAAATTCTCTGAATTTGCCCCCTGGATTTGAGCTGGTTTCTCTTTATGAAGCCGAAGAGCAATCACATGCCTGTTATTCTGATGGTATTTGTGAATTATCGGCTTTTTTTACACAAGTTAATAAAAGTGAACCTTACGCGCTTCAAGAAAATCAGTCGGGGAGTTTTTCAGGGATTACACAGTCTGTTACACTGACGAAAAATAACTATCAACTTACCTTATGCGGTCATATACCCATTGAAACCTTGCAGCAGGTAATGTTGAACTTTCATTGAGATGATCTTCACGACAGTATGATTACCGAAAAAGCGCAAGTGGTTGCTATTAATGATGACTCCATTTGGTTAAAGAGTACAAGGCAGTCTGCTTGTGATAGCTGCAAGTTAAAAACCGGTTGTGGTCAGAAACTATTGCAGGAAGCGAAGGGGCGTCAGCATTATATTGAAGTCCCTGCTCAAAGCGATTTAATCGCCAAGCTTCAAATGAATGCCGATGTTGATGTTGCCATTAATGAGCAAACCTTACTTAAAGGCAGCTTAGTGCTTTATGTTTTGCCGCTATTATCTATGTTGTCAGGTGCCATGGGTCTTGAAGCCATTTGGACGCCTGAACATATTCATTCTGATCTTTTGGCGATTGTCGGCGCATTGATAGGACTTTTAGCCGGTTTCGGTCTAAGTTTCATAATAAGTCAGAGAATGATGCGCAGAAAAGCACATCAACCCTTCATTCAGCTTGAAAAGAGCGACAACTGCCCCTGAATTCGGTAGAATCGCTGCCTTTTATATTTACAGTGAGTTTAGTGTGGCAGAACTTTCCCATATAAGAAACTTTTCTATTATCGCGCACATCGACCACGGGAAATCCACTTTGGCAGATCGCTTTATTCAGCGCTGCGGTGGTTTGAGTGATCGAGAGATGGAAGCTCAGGTACTTGATTCAATGGATATTGAAAAAGAGCGGGGCATTACCATTAAATCTCAAAGTGTGACTTTGGATTACACCGCTAAAAATGGTGAAACCTATCAGCTGAATTTCATAGATACGCCAGGGCACGTTGATTTTTCTTACGAGGTTTCACGCTCGCTTGCAGCTTGCGAAGGTGCGTTGCTGGTTGTGGATGCCGCACAAGGCGTTGAAGCACAGTCAGTAGCGAATTGCTATACCGCCATTGAACAAGGTCTTGAGGTGATGCCTGTCCTGAATAAAATGGACTTGCCTCAGGCAGAACCAGATCGTGTCGCTGAAGAAATCGAAGAAATTATTGGTATTGATGCGCTCGATGCGGTGCATTGCAGCGCAAAATCAGGCATGGGTATCGATGATGTTCTGGAGCGTCTCGTCGAAGTTATCCCGCATCCAGAGGGTGATAGAGATGCGCCTCTTCAAGCGTTGATCATAGATTCCTGGTTTGATAATTATCTTGGCGTTGTGTCATTGGTTCGCATCGTTAATGGAACATTACGCAAAAAAGATAAAATTGTCGCCAAAACCCAAGGCAAGGTCCATTTGGTTGACGCTGTAGGTATTTTTACGCCTAAGCGGGAAGAGACCGATTGTTTGCAGGCTGGGGAAGTGGGTTTTGTTATTGCTGGCATTAAAGATATTCATGGTGCACCCGTTGGTGATACGCTCACACATGCTAAAAATGAAGAGCTGGTCAAGCAATTACCAGGGTTTAAGCAAGTGGAGCCTAAGGTTTATGCCGGTATGTTTACCGTCTCTTCTGATGATTATGAAGATTTTCGTGAAGCCTTAAATCGATTATCGCTTAATGATGCCTCGCTTTTCTTTGAACCTGAAACCTCAGATGCATTGGGTTTTGGCTTTCGCTGCGGCTTTTTAGGCCTCTTGCATATGGAAATTATTCAGGAGCGATTGGAGCGGGAATACAATCTGGATTTGATTACCACAGCCCCAACGGTAAGCTACGAATTGTTGTTGAAAGACCAATCTATCATATATGTTGATAATCCTTCGAAACTTCCTGACGGATCGATGATCGAAGAGATGCGAGAACCAATTGCACGGGTCAATATTCTTGTGCCTAATGAGCATTTAGGTAGCTGTATTACACTGTGTACTACCAAGCGAGGGATGCAGATTGACATGCAATACGTGGGTAATCAGGTGTCACTTACCTATGATATCCCCATGGCAGAAGTGGTTTTAGACTTTTTCGATCGTCTGAAATCTGTGAGCCGAGGTTTTGCGTCACTGGAATATAGCTTCGATCGTTTTGAGGCGGCTAATCTTGTGAGGCTGGATGTCTTGATTAATGGTGAGCGAGTCGATGCGCTAGCGGTGATTGTTCATAAGGATAATGCACAAGGGCGTGGTCGCCTGTTGACTGAGAAAATGCAGGAATTAGTCCCGCGTCAGATGTTTGATGTGGCTATTCAGGCTGCGATTGGTGGTCATATTATTGCGCGTAGTACGGTTAAAGCCTTGCGCAAAAATGTGACGGCTAAATGTTACGGCGGTGATATTTCCCGTAAGAAAAAGCTGCTGCAAAAGCAAAAAGAAGGGAAAAAGCGCATGAAGCAGGTGGGGAATGTTGATATTCCGCAAACGGCGTTTTTGGCAGTGCTTAAGTTGGAAGATTAGCCGGTTTTAATTTGTTGTCAGCCCCCATGGATTTTTTACCCATGGCTTATTAGAAAATGAGTATTAAGGTTATTTTTTATGATGGATTTTATTAATTTGCCTTTGGTGCTGGTTATCCTTTGCGCCATTGGATTTGTTACATGGATTATTGATATTTTTGTCTGGAAGAAAGACAGGGAAGCAGCCATCACTAAACTGCAAGATCAGTATCCCAACCGAAAAGTTCGAGGAACTGAGGATAAAAAAGCCTATAAAAAAGCAGTGAAGGATCTGAAGGTTGAACCGGGTCTGGTTAAAGAAATTCGGGCCATGTTCCCCATTGTATTAATTGTGACTGTGGTTCGCTCCTTTGTTGTTGAACCCTTTCAAATTCCATCGTCCTCTATGGAGCCTACCCTCGATATTGGTGACTTTATATTAGTCAACAAATACACCTATGGTATTCGTTTACCTGTGATACGAACAAAAATTCTGGATATTAAAGAACCAAAAACAGGTGATGTAATGGTATTCTTTCCCCCGAATGATAAGCGCTATTTTATCAAGCGCGTGATAGGCGTTCCGGGCGATGTTATTGAATATAAAGGGAAGGTGTTAACTATCAACGGGGTAGAGCAGCCTTTAGAGCAACTGGCGTATAATGCTTTTGATCCTTACCGTCGTAAATTATATGACGAAGATTTAAAAGGTGTGGTGCATAAGACTTTTATTATTCCCTCAAGGCCAATCAAAGATTTTAAGGAAACGGTAAAACCCGGGCATTATTTTATGATGGGGGATAACCGGGATAATAGTTCTGATTCACGAGTTTGGGGGCAGGTCTCAGAAGATAATATTGTGGGTAGAGCCTATGCCGTCTGGATGCATTGGGCTGGATGGACCTCCTTTCCGGAGTTTTCCAAAGCTCGCTGGATAAAATAAGCAAGTGCTGGATTAAACTTAAACTGGTTAGTGTTGACCGTTTTGTAGAGATGCAGAGGCTAGATTAATCCAGCCTTAAACTAATAATAAGTAAGTAAAAAGAGGTTTTATGCGATTTCAACAAGGATTATCTACCATAGGTCTTCTTTATTTAGTGGGTACATTAGCTATTTTTGGTGCGCTTGGTATTAAATTAGGGCCTGAATATATTGAGTACTATCAACTGAGAAGTATTTTTAACTCTGTTGCCAATGAGCCGGGTTTAAGAGAAAAAGACCCAGCAAAAATCCGTGATATGATTAGTAAGCGCATACAAGTGAGTGGCATTTATGGCTTTGATTTGAAAAAAGACGCATTTATTGGTGAAGATGACGATATTTTAGTCTTGGAATTTCAATATAGCCGTAAAACGCAATTTGTTGCCAATATTGCAATGGAAGTAACCTTTGAATTTACCAAAGAGATCGAATAATTCAGCAAACTAATGGTGCTCAAAAGCCCATAGGTAGTACGTAAAAAGATAAATGAAAGATTTTCATGCACTTCTTGGTTGCATCAATTATGCAGCTAAAAATAGGGCACTGTTTGAGCAAGCCTTGACCCACCGAAGTTTTAGCCGCGATAACAATGAACGATTGGAGTTCATTGGTGACGCTATGCTTGATCTTGTTAGTGGCGCGTCCTTGTTTGAGCGTTTCCCTGAT
>CAKMZU010000284.1:0-1809 GCA_929200485.1 uncultured Gammaproteobacteria bacterium
ACTTCAGGAAAGCGGCTTTGGTTAATGGCAGAATCATTTATTGATTTAACAAAGCTTGGGCCAAGCAAGGGGCAACTAACACATAATGTTATCGCCATTGAAGATCTTAGTGGCAAATGGACATTCTATTGGAATAAACTCGCCAAGGAAGAAGAACGAGCATTATTTTACCTGAATCTCAGGATGAGCAAGCTATCTTTTGAGATAAAGAACAGAAGCTGTTTTACCACGTTTGACATGAGCGATACACAGGCGGGACGCAGCAGTTAAAGTCATCAACATCACCTGATTTATTTGGTCCGTGGACTGCATCAAAATCTTACTCAATAGCCCTTAAGGAAGGAACGTTTTTTATGGTCATAAGTTACCATCAAAAAAAAGAAGCACTTCATGCTTAATTTTACAACAAAACCTATTGATTTTTACTCGCTTGCGGATCCTTTGTACTCCTCAGACACCTTTTGAGACCAAGCCCTCTGGATTAAGTAGAAAATCTGAAACGATCTTGGATAAATCAGGTACTCCCTATATCTTTACTCTTTATTTCAAGACAGAAATCCAATTTTTTTCTTTATTCATATATTTGAATTCCTCTAACGCTTTATTTTTTCACTCAAACTGCTCAATGATTTTTTATTGGTTATCCGGACTGTCAAAGTCATAAATTAGCAGTGATCTAATATCGCACATCATTTTATTCTTGAGTCATTAAATGCTAAGGATAAAATTTCAACACTAACAACAACCCAAGTTGCCAAGGGTTATTTCTTGAAAAACCACCCCTTTGACTATCTAGATTTTATGAACAAATGAAATGTTCTGTATTTCTGTAAGTATCCTGTGGCAAGATGCTCATAGCGCATTATTTGCGTTTGTTAGCGATTAACACAAATAATAAAAACAGGGAGCGTGCGTGAAAACGTTTATCACTAAAAAACTGGTCCAATGGGTAACCTTCTCCATCAACCACCCATGGCTTACCTTAATTTTTCTAACCCTGATTATTTTATCAGGGTTCCCAAGCCTTAAAACACTGGTACTGGATACCTCCAACGAGAGTTACCTCCAACCAACAGACCCTGTGCGAATCCTTTACACTAAAAATCGTACCATCTATGGCGGTGATAATATTGTTGCGATAGGCATTCAAACCTCTGGAGAATCGATTTTCAGTCAAGATTTCCTGACTCACCTTAAAGACTATCATGATGAACTTGTGCAACACCCGTTAGTGAACCGTGTTGATAGCCTGATCAATACCCGTGAGGTTTTTGGTCTGGATGATGAGCTAGTAATCAAGAAAGCGAATGAAGAATGGGAGACAACCCTCAAGGATATCACTGCCTTTCAAAACCAGTTAACGCAAAACCCCGTTTACCTGAATCAACTGTTTTCAGAAGACAAAACCTTTACCATGGTTAATGTCTATCTGAATAATTTTTCAACCTCTCACCCTGGCCAATTTCTAACTGACAAAGAAATGCAGCAGGCAGTTGATGAGATTTTGGCGCTAACCGAAAAGTATAAACTCAACAAACGCGAATTTTACTTTTCAGGCATTCCAACGGTCACCTATCGAATGACTAAAGCACTTGAGAAAACTATGGGGCTTTTATCTAGCGCCTCATTACTGGTTATGCTGATATTACTCACTGTCATTTTCAGACGGGTTTCTGGCGTCGTTATCCCAATCTTCATGATCATCCTTGCCTTGATTCTGACCTTTGAAAGTATGGCGATCACAAAATCTACGGTTATGGTTTCTGTACAAACGATTCCTTCACTAATTATCGCCTTCGGCATCTGTGA
>CAKMZU010000284.1:1819-4706 GCA_929200485.1 uncultured Gammaproteobacteria bacterium
TCTGTGACTCAGTCCATTTCATGACGGTTTTCTTCCGACGATTTTCGGAGCACCAAGATAAAAAACTAGCCATTATCGAAACTACCGAGCAAACCGGCTTTGCACTCTTTATGACAACAGTCACTACAGCAACCGGGTTATTTTCATTTGCCTTTACTGATATGCCACCGGTTGCATTTTTAGGATTATTTGGTGGCATAGGTATTGTTGTCGCGTTTATCTTAACGTTCTCTCTGATGCCTGCATTATTAATGATTATAAAAATCAAGCCATTTAAACGTAAAGCTTCCAAGAAGAAACAATCTCTAAGTATCGTCGATAAAATATGCTTAAATTTAACTCAACTAGGCATAAACCGACCAAAAACCGTCGCACTTTTAGGCTTAGGAATTATCGTGCTTTTTATCAGCGCATTCCCCAACTTACGTTTTTCACATGAAACAACGAAATGGTTTAAACCAACCAATCCTTTGCGTGTAGATATTGAAAAAATTGATCAAGCGCTAGGTGGGCATTTTGCTGTCGACATCATCATTCGCAATGAAAATGAAGAAAAGGTTATCACGCTAGAAACCTTAAAACTTATTGAGGATATCCGCCAATACGTAAAAAACCCTCCTAAAAAAACGGTTATTACGGGTGCCCAAGCAGCCGTTACGGATATGATTTTTGAAACCAACCAGGCATTACATGCTAACAAACCGTCCCATTACTCCCTACCTGACTCTGATGATTTACTGAGCCAGGAATTACTGCTATTTGAAATGGGTTCAAGCGAAGATCTTTATCGCCTGGCGGAGCCCGGTTTTTATTCGACGCGGATCATCATCAATATGCCAGCCGATGATTTACTAAAATCCTATGCATTCATGAAAGAAGTAGAGACCCATTTTAAAGCACAACTCCCCGATGGCGTTTCAATTAATATCACAGGCACAGCCATGTTATCGGGTAAAGCCTTTGATAGCATGTTAGGTACAATGACAATCTCTTATATTATTGCATTTGTATTAATCTCATTACTGATTTTAGCAATTTCAACTGCCAAGATTGGCTTGATCGCTATTGTTGTCAATGCCCTCCCTATACTATTCACGCTAAGCTTAATGAGCTTGTTAGATATTCCACTGGATATTTTTACTATGCTAGTAGGCAGCATTATGCTCGGTGTTGTCGTTGATGACAGCATCCACTACATTGAGAAATTAAAGCGTTATCATTCATCTGAACAGTATTCGATGACAACTGCTTTGCAACTGGCGACAAAAGATATTGGTCGATCACTCTTTTTCACCACGGCCATCGTCGGCATTGGGTTTTTAACCTATGCCTTTTCTGATTTACAAAATGTGTTTGCTTTTGGCCTTTTGGTATTCACAACGGCCGTTATGGCTTTATTCGCTGATTTACTGCTTTTCCCTGCACTATTAACATTGTTTGGTAACAAGCAATCACCAGAGGCGATAAAGACCATCAATTAAGTGCTTTCACTGTTAATAGTGGCTATTTGATGGGGCGTATATAGCGTTATATCTATACAAAAAAAGGCAGCTTACGCTGCCTTTCATTTATCAGTTTTTAATTACTGCTTCATAGTTTGAAGCTCTACTTTCAAAAACCGCATGAAGTTTGAATTCATCCAGTTTTAGTTTTTCTTCGCTTGTAATAGTTCCTTCATTTTTCTTAGCTTCTAAAGCTGAAATAGTCGCGCTTCGAGCTTGTTTATTCTCTTCATGCGTCATAAATGACAAAATGGCCTTTTCTTTTCTTTGAATTTTGGCTTGTTGAGCTTTCAGTGTACTCTCTTTATCATTTAGGTCAGCATGCCTTCGACCAATATCATTCAGTTCTGCATGAAGTTTTTTCATTACTTCGTCTTGCGCGTTCTTCGTCTGTCTATTTTGCATTGCTTTCTCTGCATTTTGACGCTCTAACTGATGAAGTTCGCTACTTATTTTTGCAAATTTAAACGGATTAATTTCACTAATCACCCTTTTAGCCCTAACAAGAAAACTTTTCGGTTCTGCATCATCTTCAGTTGCCGTGCTTGCTTCTGGCGTTTCAGGAGTTTCTCCAGGGGTTGCTGGTGTTTCTAAAGGACTATCTGGTGTTTCAGTAGAACTTGCTGGATTTGCATCAGTAGGTGTCGTCTCTTCTATCGTCTCTTCTATCGTCTCTTCTATCGTCGCTTCCAGGCTGGTTTTTTCTGGCTCTTCTGTCGAATCAGCTGCCTGAGGGTCATTATTTGCATTTGACTGATTCGGTGTTTTTGTATTTGGAGGATTGTTTGAGCTATTTACTCGGCTTCCCGTTGGTTGGCCTGATGGTTGCTCTGGCGTCTTTTTATCAATGTATCTTTCTTTAACTTCCATTCCCAGAAAATAAGCGGCCGTACCTCCAGCAGCTATAACAAATGCGGTAAACAATCCCATTTTCACAGGATTCTCTGCATACAATGATGCAACATGCCCTCTTTTAGGTTGCTTTGGCGCTGCTGCATCTGCACTATCTACATGACTGACCACCCCTAAAATCAACAACGCGCTCAATGTCGTTGATACACTTAATCTTCTTAAATTATTTTTCATAACTCTACCACAAAGGAAATATTTAGTATCCTTTTTGAAGATCTTTTAGTTATTTAGTTCCAGTTAAAACCATTACGAATGGTTAACAAAAAATAGAAGAATTATCAAAGATTTAACTAAAAATAAAGCATGAATCTACCGGGTCATCAATGAATATAAAATTGAATACCATTGGACTTTAAGACTTAAGGGCACCTCTAATAACTGATTTTGAGATTCTGCGCTGAATTTCAAGGTTTTCAGCAATGCGAAGGTTGCCGTTAATGTTAGACACCTTAACAAAGCCTTCAACGCAGCTG
>CAKMZU010000285.1 GCA_929200485.1 uncultured Gammaproteobacteria bacterium
TCAGGTAAAATTCTGAAAACTTCGCTAAGGGAGTTTAGTTAATCTTCATTCTGGGGTGAGATTACATGGAGAGATAGTTAAGCGCTCGTGTAGTCGTTGAATATGTTCGGGCGCTATTTTATCTATAAAGTCTTCCAAGCCTTGCGTTAGTGCTTTTTTCTTAGCGCTAGTTATCTTAAACGCTTTGTTACAGGTATCGCAAAAGATTATTGTATCTGAGTGTAACGTTTGATTTCCTAGCGTTTTATTTATTGTATTCAATAGTTTGAAATTTTTCTCAATCTCTTCTTGAATAAGATTGAGCGTATTGACATCAATGTTGTCCAGCGGGGAATATTTAATAAAGCCATGGTTATCTACCCCGCATAGATTTTTGTTGAAATCATGTGCAACTTTTTCTATTTCGTAAGAAAAATTATGTTTGCTAAACAGCGTGTCTTGTAATTTTTTTTCAACTTCTGTCACTGTTTTGTATAAGTTTTTGTATCGACTATTACTGATCCTGATAACTTCTATCTTCTTAGCCGTTTCGTTATATCTTGTTATGCATGAGATGCCGAGAATGATTTTGTATTTATGTAGCAAGTCAAGTGTTTTTATTATTGGGGGTGAGGCTGTTGCGCAGTGTTTGTATGTGAAGAATACGATGAATAGAAAGGTATGAATTGTTCTGAGTTTTTCTTTCACTGTTCGTATTTGTTTGTGTTGGAAGTGTATTGAAAAGCTTTGTGCTCCTGTTAAATGAAAAGTTCCGTTTAGTCTGCTTTGAAAAATGAATTTTTAAAAAGCAGCCAAATACGCTACAATCGCCCCCGTTTTGCCTGACAGTTAAAAATACTGAAGATAATCGTTTATTTCAGTGGCGTTGAATAAAGAGGATAATCAATGAATAAGCAAATGTCAGCGGCTGATGTTGTCAGTCAGCTAAAAGATGGGATGACCGTAGGCATCGGTGGTTGGGGCCCAAGAAGAAAGCCCATGGCGTTGATCCGCGAGATTTTACGCTCCGATGTCAAAGACCTAACCATTGTGGCTTATGGTGGTGCGGATGTTGGCATGTTGTGCGCATCAGGCAAGGTTAAAAAAGTTGTCTTTGCATTTGTTTCTTTAGATTTTATTCCGTTAGAACCTTACTTTCGTCAAGCGCGCCAAAAAGGTCAGATTGAAACCTTTGAAGTTGACGAAGGCATGATGTTGTTAGGTTTACGTGCTGCTTCCTGGGGTATGCCATTCATGCCTACGCAAATTGGTTTAGGCACCGACGTCATCAAGGTCAATAAAGACCTTAAAGTGATTGATAGCCCATATGATGATAAAGAATGGGTTGCCATGCCGGCACTGAAATTAGATGTTGCGCTTTTACATGCTGACCGTGCAGATGTCCGTGGTGTTTGTCAGATCAAAGGCCCTGATATGTATATGGATGAGCAAATGGCGCGTGCGGCTGATAAAACGTTCGTTAGCGTTGATGAGATTGTTGAGACTGAATTCTTTGCACAAGGCGATGAAGCCCGTTTTGTTTTCTGGGAACGCTCAATGACGACCGGCGTTGTTCATATTCCAGGTGGTGCGCATCCAACGTCATGTACGCCACTTTACGGTTTTGATGTCCCTCATACCAAAGAGTACGCAGGTTCTGCGAAAGAGGGTGGCTTTGGTGCCTCTGCTGAGCAATATATCCTGGGCAAGACTGAAGAAGAATACCAGGCATTAGTCGGCGGCATTGATGCTATTAAAGCCTTGCCACTACCAGTCTATTAATCAGAATAAGCCATAGGGGAAACGATAATGAGTAATCCAGCAAAAGGTACTCCAGCAAAAGATTACACCTTGGCGGAATTGATGATTACCGCAGGGAGTGAAGTGTTTAAAAATGACGGTGAAGTTTTGGCAACAGGCATTGGACTGATTCCACGCCTGGCAGCATCGTTATCAATGTTGACCACAAACAAAGATTTGATGATGACAGATTCAGAGGCTTATCTTCTGTCGAAGCCAAACCCGGTATCAGGTCGCAGTAGCCACGAAGGTCAGGCTACAGAAACCTGGATGGGTTTTTCACGCATTTTTGATAATGTGTGGAGCGGCAAGCGTCACGCAATGATTGGACCGACTCAGGTGGATCAGTTTGGTCAGGCGAATATTTCTGCTTTAGGCGGGACTTATGACGCGCCAAAAATTCAAATGCTAGGGGTTCGTGGTCTGCCAGGTAACTCTATTAGCCATGCAAACTCTTTCTTTGTACCGTCACATAACACGCGTGTCTTTGTTCAAGATGAGTGTGATCTTGTCAATTCAATTGGCTACAACCCAGAGCGTTTACCTAAAGGTTATGCGCTCGATGATATTGATATTCGAACCATCTTGACTGACCTGTGTGTGATGGATTTTGGTGGGCCAAATCATCAAGTGCGTTTGGTATCAGTCCATCCTGGTATCACAGTTGAGCAGGTTGTTGAGAACACAGGTTTTGAGATTCATATTCCTGAGAATGTACCAACAACGGCAGCGCCGACGGAGGAGCAATTAGCGATTATTAATGAAATGGATCCTAAAAACTTCCGTTCAAAGCAATTAAAAGATAACCCTCCGGGTGATCGCTCTAAATAAAAATAACCCTTAATAACAACTTTTATTTAAAAGCAAAAGGGCTTTAAGATTTATGTCTAACCCATTGAAAACACGAATAACAGACCTTTTGGGTTGTGAATATCCAATCATCCAGACCGCGATGGGCTGGGTGGCTGACCCTGCGCTGGTCGCTGGTACTTGTAATGCTGGCGGTTTTGGCTTTTTAGCCGGTGCTACGATTCCACCCGAGCAGATGGAAGCGGATATTCTCAAAGTGAAATCCCTAACGGATAAAAACTTTGGTGTGAATTTTCACATGTACCAACCCAATGCACAGGACATTATCCGTTTGTGTATCAAGCATGGCGTGAAAGCGGTGAGTTACAGCCGTTCGCCGGGTAAAGACATGATCAAACAATTAAAAGACAACGGCATCGTTTGTATCCCAACCGTTGGCCTGCCAAAGCATGCCATTAAAGCGGTTGAAATGGGTGCTGATGCTGTGACAGTGCAAGGCGGTGAAGGTGGCGGCCATACAGGTTCCGTTCCTACTACTTTGCTATTGCCACAGGTTGTCGACGCCGTTGGTGATAAAGTGCCCGTGCTAGGCGCGGGTGGCTTTAAAGATGGTCGAGGCTTGGTTGCCGCAATGGCTTTTGGTGCTGATGGTATTGCCATGGGTACTCGCTTTTTGTTAACAGCAGAGAGCCCTGTGCCTGAAGTAACTAAAGCCCAATACATCGCCTGTAAAAACCCAGCCAACATTATTGTCTCCAAAGCGATGGACGGATTACCCCAGCGTATGATCATGAATGACTGGTTGGCAAGCATGGAAAAGGCAAGTTCAATCAAGAAGTTATGGATTGCTTTTACTAATGGTTTAAAGTTTAGAAAGTTTACGGGCGCATCCATCACAAGCCTTCTTAAATCGGCTTTAGCCATGACTAAATCCGGTGATGTGACAGCGGCTCAAGCCATTATGTCTGCGAATGCGCCAATGATTATTATGAAAGCGATGGTTGATGGTAAGCCACAAGAAGGTGTGTTGCCGTCAGGTCAGGTGGCAGGCGTCATCGATAGTCTTCCAACGTGCGACCAGTTGATCAAGTCTATCGTTTCTGAAGCCGAACAACGATTACAGGCATTGCAATCTCAGTCTGAAACAGAATTAGCATAAAAAGGTATTTAAGCATGAGTACACCCTTTGGCGTGACCATTGAAAACGGTATCGCGGAGTTAATTTTTAACAAACCTCCAGTGAATGCCTTCGATTCAAAAACCTGGGCGGACATTGCTGCCACTATTGAAGAGCTTGGCCATGATGATCGTTGTCGAGTGATTATTATCGCAGCTGAAGGTCGTGGCTTTTGCGCTGGTGTTGATATTAAAGAGCTGGATGCGGATGATTCACTTATCGTTAAGGTAAACAAAGGCAACTATGATACGTTTAAGGCGATTCACTTAAACCCTAAACCTGTCATCGTTGCTGTGCATGGTTTTGTCTTAGGTGGCGGTATTGGTATTTCAGGTGCAGCCGATGTTATTGTTGCTTCTGAGTGTGCAACTTTTGCTGTACCTGAAGTTGATCGTGGCGCAATGGGTGGCGGTGCACATTTACAGCGTATGTTCCCTGTGCAAAAAGTTCGTTACATGTACTTCACAGGCTTGCCGATAGATGCACAAGAAGCCTACCGTTTAGGCGCTGTCGAAAAAGTTGTCAAGCGTGAAGAGCTATTACCAACGGCGCGTGAAATTGCAGCGAAAATTGCTGAAAAGTCACCACGTATGATTGCTTTGGCAAAAGAAGCGTTAACGGGTATCGAAGATGGTGACCTGGAGCAAAAATACCGCTCTGAACAAGGCTTTACACTAGAAGCTTATCAATCACCCGATTCAGCTGAGTCACGCGATGCTTTTGTTAACAAGCGTGAAGCTGAATTCACCGAAAAAGAATAAGAGGTGACCTGTGGATATTCAATACACTGAAAAACAAAAAGCCTTTCGGACAGAAATTCGGTCATGGCTTGCGGAAAATGTGCCTAAAGAGCCATTAAAAACTTACGATACAGAAGAAGGCTTCCAACAACACCGTGAATGGG
>CAKMZU010000286.1:0-930 GCA_929200485.1 uncultured Gammaproteobacteria bacterium
AGATTCTTGTAGAGAAGGGTTTGAGCAAAAAAGTGAAGCCATATCCTCGCTCAGATAAATCCATACAGATGGAGGGATTGAACAATAAATAACATTGAAAAATATCGAGTTTCGTGGCACGATTCAACTCTTAATCATAATAATATCTGATGCTGAATTGACATCATTGCATCTCGAACGGATTATTCTCAACTCCATGTTCAATCGCAATCTAATTAAAAGCCTATCGCTTTTTTTAGCAGGTATGTTGTGCTATATATCCTCAGCACAGGCCGACATTGCGATTATCGTTCACCCGAACAACGCCAACAACATCACCCTCAAACGGGTTAAAAAAATATTTTTAGCAAAAACACAATCCTTTCCTGACGGCAAACCTGTTAAAGCTTTTCAGATTGATTTTGAACCCTTAAGACATTCATTCAATCGCAATGTGCTTAATCGTTCTGAAAAAGCGGTCAACTACTACTGGGCACGAATGCTTTTTTCATCCAAGGCTAAACCTCCGGTCATTTTAAAAAACGCTGACCATATAAAGACAGTCGTCGCCAATAACCCTGATGCCATTGCTTATATTGATATCAAGGATGTCGATGAGTCAGTGCGCGTTTGCTTGATTATCAAAGCTGCCCTGTAATTTTCATCGCCCTTCAATTTTCATAGCTATACTGTTCGACAATAACATCAGTTGTCTGGAAAAAGCAGCAACTAACGCATCGTAACCTGTTTGCGTCAGCCCCTCTTGATAAGCAAAAGGGATATCCTGATAAATATTGCCATTTTTTATCCACTGCCAATGGCCTTCAATATGCACTCGGTTGTCCTTATCAAAATCAAATCGAGAAAAGCTCACCAACACTTTTTCTTTTGACAACCCAATCCCATGCGATAAACCAACTACCCAATAGTTTGATATATCACCCTGCAAGC
>CAKMZU010000286.1:940-4631 GCA_929200485.1 uncultured Gammaproteobacteria bacterium
GCTTCGACATATTTAAATTGTTGCGGAGATAATTGATAAACCATTTTGCTGGAATCAAGATAAGGCGATAGTTGAACGGGTAAAATTTGCAGGATAGGCTGCCCCTGAAATTCTGGCCTTTGAGATTTGAACGTGTAAAAACCAGATGCAGGCTTATTTTCAGGCAGGGACAGTCGATAATAGGCAGGTGGAGATCCAGCACAATTAAATAAAAACAAACAGAGCATGAAAAAAAGGATTCTCATTTTCGTGCACCTTTTGGCTTCGGATCAAAGCCTTTCGATTCAGTAAAAATCAGGGCATTTGATTTTTGATTGAGCTGTTTAAGCAGTAAAGACAGTTGCTGAAGGCTATCATCAAGATGCGTTAACCCATCTTTAAATGCGTATAAACTTTTTCCATCCTCGTTAAATGCTTCGAGTGTCTGATGCAGGCTTCTCAATGCATCGTTAGCAGCGTATGGTAATGACTTCGTCCCGCTTGAAGCCAGTAAAGAATGGATATCTACCACCGTACTATTGGCTGTTTTGAGTAACCTATTTAAGTTATCCAGCGCTTTGTCGACTTTATTAAAAGCACCATCTGATGATAAATTCTTTAATAGTTTGGCAAAGTCAGCGAGCTGGTTTTGAATTTGTGCCAATTGCCCCTGCACGGTTGGGAATACCGGATAATTCGACTGCCAAGCTTGTTTGTAGCCAGGCTTTTGCTCTGCAAAAGTAATTGCCACAGCTAAGCGGCCCGTTAACAGATTACTGGCTTGCAGTTTTGCGACCAGCCCTGCCTTAAAAAACGCATTCAAGTTCTCTACGGACAATGGTGGGCTAATCAGCTTACTTAAATCGATACTCACTAAAACAGGGATGGTCAAATGATCTTCAAGCAGTTTAGCATCCCCTATGGGAACTTTTAGGACGCTTCCCACTTGAATACCTTTATATTCAACAGGTGCCATTTCATTTAAACCGCGAATAGAATCCTCAAAGTGCATAATAAAGTGTGTAAAACGACCAAAGTAATGCCTTCTTACCTCAGCTTCGGAGCTAAACAGAGTAAAAGCACGGCTGTTTTCTGTGACTTTGCTTCCGGCAGGCTCATTATCTGCCAAGCCAAAAGTCACCCCCCCGAGAATCAAACTTTCAAGTGAAGCAATGCCAAAATGAAACCCCTTATCGGTAATAGATAAATCGAAGGGTTTAGTCAGCCAGAAGCTGGTATTTTCATAAATGAGATGATTGTAAGGTGCATAGATAAAAAGTTGGTACTTGACCTTTTTTTGTTCGATATCCAGATTTTTTGTTTCAACTCGACCGACAATAAAGCCATTAAAATAAACCGGATCCCCGACATCGAGTTTACCTAACGTATTATGGACTAATACAACCCGTAGACCCGGCGTATCGGGTCCTGCAATCGGCGGTTCATTAAGCACTTTAAACGCCCTTTTTTTATCTGAGCCGTTTTTTGCTCCCTGCTGTATATTGATATACGAGCCTGAAATTAATGTGCTCAAACCACTAATACCGTCTTTAGTAATCCTTGGTTTAACCATCCAAAATTGGGTATCTTCACGCAACATTCGCGCAGCTGTCTTATCCACTTCTGCGGTGGCGATGATTCTTTTGCCACTTGAATCCAAAGTGACTTTTGTGATCATGCCGACGTTAACATTCATGGCTTTAATTTCGGTTTTATCTGCCGTGATATCCTCTGCCTGATCGAAAATCAACGTGATTGTTGGTCCCTTGCTTAATTGATGTTCGATAAAAATACCTACACCAATAAGCAATGTCACCAGAGGTATAAACCACATAAAAGAAACATTGACTGCATGTTTTTTGATGATGACTTTATCAATCATGATGCGACTTTATGTTTCTCCATATGGCTTTTGAGTCAAAGGATTGTGCTGACAGCATGGTTAAAATCACCACTGCCGTAAAAGGAATTAATGCCGCGCCTGGTTCAATAACCGCCAAGGATTTTAACTGTACCAATGCCGACAAAAGCGCTACGACAAATACATCAATAAACGACCATCGACCTATAAAATGCGTCACATTAAATAACAAGCTTTGTTGCTTAACAATATTTTTATCTAACTTTTGTTTTTTTTGTATTTGCCATAAAATAATGGCCAAGATAGTAATTTTCGCTAAGGGAATGACAAAACTGGCAATAAGAATAACTATTGCAACCCAATAAGAGTGCATATCCCATAAGATTGAAACTCCACCTAATATTGTTGAATTCAATTTCTGCTGGGGAGCAATGGTGGTCATAATAGGCAATAGATTAGCCGGCACATAACATAGCACTGCAGTAATAAGATATACCCAGCTAGCGGTCAAGCTATTGGTTTCTGGCTTGTTTGCACCGCAACAAAAACAGGGCTTCCGTCTTTCTTTAACAAATTGGCAACCGCTGCATAGTTGTGTTTCTTTTATTTCTGGCACTAAAGCAGGATAAAAATAAACCCATGTATTTAGTTTACTGATAGTAGCACAGAGAAACACCATGCAAATAATTAAAAGACAAAAAACATAAAAACCAAGGCTTAAATGCACCTTGCCTATATCTCCCATTTTAACCATGCTAACCAGCACGCCAACGAGAAACACGTCAGCCATCAGCCACTCTTTTGCAATGAAAATAAAATGGCAAAGCGGCTTATGTCTTTTTTTAAGTTTATTCTGTTTAATTCTTATAAATAGAATGAAGGTTGAAAGGCAATACGCCAATGGCAGAAAGATCACATTGACTGAAAAAATGATGGCGACCAAAGAGTAATGAAATTTAAATAGATTTTTTACCGTATCCAACAAATAAATATGATTGGACAAGCCTTTAAAATCGATGCTTATAAAAGAAAAACAAAACAAATAAATAAATAACAGCAGCGATGTCGCCGATAAGGCAATCACCTTATTAATATAATCTGCGCCATAACAGACAAGATGCTTTTCGCAGGTTGGACAAACCAAGCTGCTACCTTCATCGAGGATGACTGGCTCAAAGCTTGTCCCACATTGATGGCAGCCATATTGTGGCAGTTTTGGTATCACATCAAAATTCAGCGATTTTGGTTATGAGGTGGGTGAGAATTTTCCAAAACCTTTTGAGTGGCCTTGTACCAAGAAGTAAATATTTAATGCTTGAATTACTGACGTCAAATCCTTCCCGCAAAGTTCATCACTTGCGGGATAACGCATTATTGGTCTGCCTTCTTCCCTTTGTATTTTTTTAGCACTCACATCATAGGTGATGAACTTTCCACCAACTGTAGTATATTTCAGGTACTCTAAGGGTTTATCCCTGCGATTGTTGTCGCCAGAATAATACGCGTAAAAAGATATGTTATCTCCACTACCATCAACATCTTCAAACGTAACATTATAAGCTACGGCATTATAACCTTTACAGTAACATCTTTTAGTTTGGCGCTCGGTAACAGAACATTGGCAATTTGGCCTTTGTAAAAAGCAATCCATTTCTGTAACTGTTATTGAGTATAACAATTGACTCGCTTGAACAGAAAAAAGAAGAAGAAATATTCTTGCTATATACATGATAGTACCTCCAGGCTCTGAGCTTTTTTCGACCAGGATTTTTTAATTAAGTTCTAAAAGGGTTTTAAATGACCTACTCAGTTAATGACCTACTCAGTTAATGACCTACTCAGTTAATGACC
>CAKMZU010000287.1:0-1013 GCA_929200485.1 uncultured Gammaproteobacteria bacterium
ACACCTTAGCAAAATCTACAACGCAGCTGAAGGCCTTTAAATTAGCGCCCGAAGGAGCTGTTGAAAACATATAGTGATCTAATAGCACCGGACACAAAAATGCGAGACAATTAAGTCAATCATTTAAGGTGTCAAAATGAGTAGTAACAAAAAGAATAAAAGTTACCCCAAAGAATTTAAAGAAGAGGCAGTTACACTGGTCACAGAGCAAGGGTACAGCGTACCTGAAGGCGTTAAATCACTAGGTGTTGCCGTCAGTCTACTATACAACTGGAAGGCCAGATTTGAAAAAGAACCGTCCTGACTAAGTAAATGCCTAAGTTAGTGAGTAATAACATTTGATAGAGCGTATGAAACTTTGTTCAAACGTTATTTCTGTTGTGCGTGTTATGTAGCTAGCAGGCCGTCCGAGAACAGTCTGTTCGGCCTAAATTCCAGATAAGCGGCTGGCAAGCCGAGTTGGCTGAATTAAAAATAAGCCAAAAAGCGGCATTTATTGTAATTTGGGATTGGAAAAGGCTTCCTCAATATCTGTACGGTTAAAACCAAAAAAGGTCTGGAAGCCTCTCAGGTTTTCAACGTTGGAGTAGTTGGCAGCTTGAATTGCGATTGACAGATCTGAAATGAGGGATATTTCCGTTCCGATAGTGCCAGGGATAGGAGGTAAGCTTGAGACAGGATTTGTTGGTATTGGCGTGGGACTAACATTATCTATCTGATTAAATGCAGTAGCTGTGTAGCGTGCACCTGCATGTGCTTCGAGTCCCGATGGCGACAAAGCTCTTGCGCCTAAAATTTCGGATTCTGATGATCGACGCGAAAAGTATCCGCTAAACTGGCTGATAGGGGAGGTAGATTCGGTACTTGCATTATCCACTGAGCTCACCATTGCCTGCGAAATGGTTTGGGCTTGACCTGACGCAGTCAGTTGTTGATCAACGGCTTCATAAATGGCTTCAGTTAGGCCAGGATCATTAGTCACAGCATTGGCTTGTAAACTGCGAGAGCCAAGA
>CAKMZU010000287.1:1023-4613 GCA_929200485.1 uncultured Gammaproteobacteria bacterium
TTCTGATCTTGCACTGGCTGATAAAGAAAATACTGGCGTATTAATGCGGTAAAGATTTGAGGCTGTGTTTGCAAAGAAGTTTGAAGCTATTGGCGCTATAGCAACCCCTGCGCTGACCAGTGAAATAGCGCCCAGTCCTAAACTGGTATATTGGAGAGCTTTAGCGGCTTCTTTATTGCCTGAGTCTAATGCTGCCTGTGAACCCATTAATGAGATGCCAGAGAATGAGGCGGCTGCTCCAGAGATAATGCCTGCACCCGCTGAAAGCGATAACGAGGCCCCTTCGGTTGGGATGGCTAAAGCTGCTCCTATGATACCCAGAGCTGTCATTGCTCCTCCAAGGCCATAATCTGTTTGTGCATTATGACCGCCAGGGTCGATAAAGGTGATAGGGTTGGCTTTGGCATACATATAATGATTATCAACATAATAGTTGTCACGGCTCAGAAACATTTTAAGGTTTGGACTGTAAAAACGCCGCTGTAGATAGATTAGCTGAGCAGTTTGATCTGTATATTCCTGATTCCAGCCAAAACCTGGTGTGCTTTTATCAATTGAGAGTGGTCTGGCGGCTTTGCCATAAGCGGTGTAATTGGTTGTTTGAAAATCCTTATTGTTGGTTAATATGCCGCAGATGTTGCGCGACGAAAGGAAAAATTGATCCACTGATTTATTGCCAATATTTGCCTGTAGCCCTTTGCTGTCAGAGTATAAACTATACCATTTGCCATTATCCTCGAAGGCTAAGATTTTATTGTTCGTGCCATGATAAAACGACTGCCTGTTCTTTTTCGCTGTGCGGGTGCTCATTAACCCATTAGGGTGATAACGGTATATGATGTCTGCTGAATGTGGCTCTGAGATGGTTAACAGATAACCTTGGGCATCATATTCATAAGTTGAACCATCAGGGCTTTTCTCCAGATGGCCGTTTTTGCTCCAGTGGTATTGCTCAACATATTCCCCATTGCCCTGGTTAACTGTCGAACGCAGTCGCTGGTCCTGGGCGTTGTAATGATGGGTGACTTTGTGTTGATTTGTTCCATTATGGTAGGTTTCAGCGATCAGGTTATTGTTGGCATCATATCCGTAATCAATGGAGGTAATCAGATGCTTGTCATCGTGTGTTTCACTGATTAAACGATTGAAAGAATCGTAATGATAATGCTGTAAGGTATCCATTGCCCGGTGGTGAGCTTTGTGTATGTGATTGGTAATACTTTCGAGCTGCCCTTTGATATTAAATTGGTATGCGGTATTGAATACGATCGCAGACGGTATTTGACAATGGTTTGTTTTAGTGACATTCCTTAATGCGCCGTAATAAAAGTGGCTTTTAGTCACTTTATCAGGATAGTAGGTTGCTGTTCGACTAATGAGGTTGCCGTTAATGTTGTTATCATCTGTACCGTATTGGAACTGGATTCGATGTTTGTCAACCTGTACCTCGGAAACCATTCCCTTGTCAGCGTCGTTATATATGAATTGGTAGCGTTTGCCAGAAAAGTCAACGCGGGTAATCTCACGGTTTTTATCATCATACTCAATCGTCATCTTCTGCCCATCAGGGTATGTGATGGTGTTGACTTTGCCGTTGGGCAGATAACTATATTTGATGCTTTGTCCATCGTTATCAGACAATGCGATTAGATGATTATCCGCATTGTAGGATTTGGTGATTTCTATCCGATTCTCGCCACGCATCCAGCTATTTTTAACGATCTGACCTAGCAGGTTGTATTCAAAAAGGATTTCTTCGCCGTCCGGTTGGGTGGTTTTAATGCGACGACCTTCTTTGTCGTTGACATGATGTGTTGTTATCTGTTCTGGTGTTATCACACTAATCAGTTGATTATCTTCATTGTATTGCCGTAAGTCAGTTTGCCCTTTGGTTGTGTCTCCCGCTTTGTTTTGTTCTATGGTGTGTTTGATCGCATTGTTGAACAAGTCATAATGCGTCAGGCGGATGTAGCGTAAACCTTTTGTATCTTTAATGCTTTGGCTAATACGATTAAAATTCGGATCGTAGTCATAATAACTGACTATAATGTCCATATGTTTTTGTGATGAGGGATCGACGACGGCGCTGCTGTATTTAATCTCCTCGCCGAAACCATTTTTGTCAACGATTTCTTCCAGAAAATAGGTTTGCGGATCATGTGGGTTATCAAGGACGGGGTACTTTCGATGGAGTATTTTTGCCGCCCAGGGCCATGACTCTTTTTCCATGACTTTATGCTGGTTCAGGTGGGTTGTGGTGATTAACTCTTTGTCGTTATAGTCAATGTGTTTGATATTACCCCAATGGTCTTTTTTCTGTATTGGTCGTTTGAGTTGATCGTAAATAATCGTGTTTTCAAGGCCTAAAATATTGGTGTCTTTAATCACCATATTCCAGCCGTTGTATTCTTGAGACGATAGTCTGCGCCAGGCATCTTGATAATAATCCTTATGTGCAATAATCCTGCCTGCAGCATCAGTAACTACTGCCACCTTATGATGTAGAGGTGTTTCTTTGATGGTTTGATTAATCCGGTCTTTGTCAAAATCCTGATGAGTATAAAGGGTGGCTTTACCCAGCGGGTTGGTTTCTTTGGTGAGTCGATCCAGATCATCATATTCATATTTCCAGAGTGACCCTTCAGGGGTGTGTTTTTCCAATAAATTACCGCTACGGGTATCCTGTACTTCAGTATTTACAGCACCTAGTTGACTAGTCTGTTTGACGGTCAATAAGCCTGAATTGTTGCTGAAATTATAGGTTTTGCTGTAAGACGTTTTTTGAGGGCCGGATTGCTCTTTGGCTAGCCATTCAACGGATGAAAAGGTTTTTCTGCCGAAGTTATCATGCCGCATGGTGAATTTTTTCCAGGGTTTCCAGTACTCTTCGAGGACTTCCTTGTATTCTACGGTTTTATCGGTGTGTGTTTTTTTGTCTTTTGACAGGGTGAAGGTTGCTTGACGCATTTTACCTGTCCGTTCATCTATCCAAAGATTTTCTTTTAGCAGGCCAAAAGCATCATTGTAATGCAAATTGTATTGGGTATAGCTGTCTACCCAATACGAGGTTATTCGTTTATAAATCTTGCGGCTTTCTTCGATTTTATTGCCATAACGATCGTATTTCGTGAGAATTTTATCACTGGGAATAAAACCATCACGCTTACCATGCCAGACCCAATTGGTGACTGTACTCGGCTTGTCATAGTTGGTTGAGCGACTGTATTTAAATGGCGAGATACTGTATTCATAAGTGGTTTTAAGATATTTGACATCATCTTTTAATGTAATCACTTCGGTGGGTAAATGCAGGTAATTGTAATAATAAACTTTACGATTATTTTGAGGTACGCTGCCAACTAAATCACTGCGGGAAATTTCAACCCAATATCGATAGGCTTTATTTTGGCTATCCATCAGGCTATCGCCGCTATTCGATAAACTATAATTCGGGTAGCCGGTGAAGTTGTTGTCTTCTGAATAGGTGTAGTGTGTTTCTTCAATTTTTTTATTGGTTGCTAAATCCATTTTTTCAAGCAGACCGACAACGGGCATTTGTTTTTTTTCATTGCTGTCGGAGTAGTTAATGG
>CAKMZU010000288.1:0-222 GCA_929200485.1 uncultured Gammaproteobacteria bacterium
TGAGATTGCATTCCGTAAACATCTCAGTGAATGCTCGCAGAATTCATCGACAAGTCCCTAAAGCTGTATATTTACCGAGCATGCATAGAGATACTAAAAGTAATCCTGTATACCCAATAGGACACGCAGTATTAAAAAACGATCAATACCTTAACCTTTATGTATTAATTTTCCCATAAGTTTTCGCACCTGCAAATTGAGCACCCTTCGACGGGCTCAGGG
>CAKMZU010000288.1:232-4610 GCA_929200485.1 uncultured Gammaproteobacteria bacterium
CTCAGGGCGAGCGGTGAATCTACCTGCGAAAACTTATGCAACTATTAATATCAAGTATATTTACTTTGGTATTTTACTGATTTTTGCAAAAGGTTAATTATCTTGGCTTTTCTGCTAGAATCGGCCATTTTCACTGCTCGGTATTGGTTTATGGGTCATCAATCTTCAAGTTTCAAGGCATTAAATATTGCCATCTTAACGGTATCAGATACGCGTGATGACGCATCTGATACGTCAGGTCTCCTGTTAAAAGAACTTGCCGAAGGGGCAGGCCATCAGGTCATTGAAAAACGTATTGTTAAAGATGATGTTTATGCGATTCGTTTAGTCGCATCCGAATGGATATTTAATGAACAAGTTCAGGTAATAATTTCAACAGGGGGTACAGGATTTACCTCTCGTGATTCGACACCCGAAGCCCTGACCCCTTTGTTTGATAAAACCATTGAGGGATTTGGCGAGCTTTTTAGAAACCTTTCGTATGACGAGATTGGAACATCAACCATTCAATCACGCGCAGTTGCAGGTCTTGCCAATAAGACGATTATTTTTGCTGTTCCAGGTTCTAGAAATGCCTGTAAGACAGCTTTTGAAAAGGTTATTAAAGAACAATTGGATTCAACGCATGCGCCTTGCAATTTTGTTGGTCAGCTTGAGAGATAATTATGGGTTTATCGCATGTAGATATCGAAGGCAAAGCCAGTATGGTGGATGTTGCGGAAAAACCTGTCAGCTCAAGAGAAGCTCGAGCAACAGGTTTTATTTCAATGAGTGCCGATGCGCTACATCAGGTCAAATCGAATGATCTGAAGAAAGGTGATGTGCTTCAGGTTGCTCGTATTGCAGGTATTCAGGCGGCTAAAAAATGTTCAGATTTGATCCCTCTTTGCCATCCGTTATTGATATCTAAAATCAGTGTTGATTTTGAAATCCATAAAAATGGCATACAAGTTGAATCATTTTGTAAACTTGCGGGTCAAACGGGTGTCGAAATGGAAGCTTTAACAGCGGTTTCTGTTGCGGCATTAACTGTTTTTGATATGTGCAAAGCCGTTGATCCTGAAATGACTATTGGTGATATTCGAGTCCTTGAAAAGGTGGGCGGTAAAACAGGACACTGGGTGAATAAAGAGCATCCCAATGATTAATATTCTTTTTTTTGGTAAGTTGCGTGAAAGTCTGGGTGTTTCTTCAGTAACAATGGAGTCTGGATCCATCACTTCTGTTCAGGAATTAAAGCTGGCTCTATACACTGAGCACAGTCAATGGCAAGCCTTACTAGATGATCCCAATACGCAAGTTGCTATAAATCAAACCTTGAAGTCTATGGAATCGCACATTAATGATGGGGATGAAGTTGCCTTTTTCCCTCCGGTCACTGGGGGATAAATGGGTATCCACGTAGTGATTCAAGCGGCTGATTTTGATGTGAGTCATGAATATCAAACGCTTGGAAATTCTGATGAGCCTTATGGTGCCATTGTTACCTTTGTGGGGTTAGTTCGAGATTTTTCTGATCAAAGCCTCCAGGCCATTGAGCTTGAGTGTTATGAATCCATGGCGCAAAAAAGCCTGGAATCCATTGCTGAAACTGCCTATGACCGTTTTGATGTGAGTCAGTTGTCAGTTATACATCGCACGGGCCGCCTTCTCGTATCCGATCAAATCGTCTTTGTTGGGGTGACGGCTAAGCACAGGCGTTCTGCTTTTGATTGTGCAAATTTTGTTATGGATTTTTTGAAAACAGAAGCCCCTTTCTGGAAAAAAGAAATCACTACAACGGATGAGCATTGGGTTGAAATGAAAGAGAGCGACTCCGCTCGTCGCAGAATTTGGGAATGATGAATCCTAAAAAATATTGGCTTTTATTCCTCCTGTGTATTGTTGGTATTGGTTTTCTTTTTGTTGTGCCTACATTTCAAAAGAAGCCCGATGCCGTTATTGCGGTCGCATCGAATTTTAAACCTGCTGCAGAACGCTTGGCATTACTGTATTTTCAAGAAGCTGGTTACCAGTTACAGATCATATCTGGTTCGTCTGGTAAGCTTTATGCACAGATTAATCAAGGGGCACCCTTTGATGCCTATTTTTCAGCAGAAGACAATTATCCAAAAAAATTGATCAATGACGGTAAAGCAAAGGAGGGGACCGAATTTGTTTATGCACGTGGTCGTCTGGTAGTTGTCGCTGAAAAGGAGCTTGGTGATGAGTTGGAGTCGGCGCTTTTAAAAGCGGATAAAATTGGTGTTGCAAATCCAAAACATGCGCCCTATGGTTTTGCGTCGATTACATTGTTAAAGAAAATGTCGTTGTATGCACTGGTTCAGGCCCAGCTTGTTTACGCTGAAAATATTGCACAGGTTTATCAATTTATTTTCTCACATTCTGTTAATGCGGCGTTTATTTCTGAGTCTTTGGTTCGTTTAAATCCTGCAGCGTTATCCGAGCATTGGCGGGTGCTACCCGTTGATCTGCTCATGTATCCGCCCATTAAACAATCTTGTGTCTTGTTGACCAATAATGCTGCAGCCAAGTCGTTTCTTGCGTTTATTAAGCGTGATGATGTAAAAAAGGAAATTATACAAATGGGGTATAGTGTTAATGGGGCTGACTGATTGGCAAGCCGTATTATTAACCTTCAAGTTAGCATTGGTAACAACCATTTTATTGCTATTTGTTGGTGGTGCGATTGCGCTTGGTTTATCTAAAATTCGATCACCGTTAAAGCCCATCCTTTCGAGTTTTGTAGCTCTTCCTTTGGTGCTACCGCCAACGGTCATGGGGTTTTATCTTTTATTAATGATGAGTAATAGTGGTCCATTGGGATGGCTTGGTGATCTTTTGGGTTTTGGGCAATTAACGTTTACCTTTTCTGGGGTTGTGATTGCTTCGATGATTTATTCTTTGCCTTTTGCGGTTCAACCTATGCAACAGGGTTTTGAAAGCATTCAAGCTTCACAATATGAACTCTCAAGCGTATTGGGATTGTCATCATTTTGGCAATTTGTATTGGTCACTTTGCCACAGGCGAAAAAATCGATTTTGTTGTCTTGTGTTATGGTGTTTGCACATACATTAGGTGAGTTCGGCGTCGTACTGATGGTGGGCGGGAGTTTGCCTGGGGAAACCAGAGTCGTCTCTATTGCCATTTATGATCAGGTCGAGTCGTTAAATTATGCCGCTGCTCATACGCTTTCATTGATCATGCTAGGCGCTGCATTTTTCTTACTTTGGCTTGTTTATTTTTTACAGCACAAAAGTCGATTAGATAGATGATTCGCTTTCACTTTAGCCAACAAGTGCCCTTTGCTTGCCAATTTGAAGGTGAAATCCCCTCAGAAGGGATTACTGCAATGCTAGCACCTTCGGGCTCTGGTAAAACCACCTTGTTCCGTTTTTTTCTAGGGCTGGGCAAGCCTGATTCTGCAAGGTTAACCATTGCAGAGCAGGTGTATGATGGAGACATCTCGCTTCCGTTGTCTCAGCGTAATTTTTCAGCGGTATTTCAGCCCAATGCCCTGATTGATCACTTAAGCGTTAGGCAAAATATTCAACTGGCTAAAAAATTTGCTAAAGACGTTTTACCTGAAACGGAGGAAGCCGCACTCATTCATCAACTTAAGATTGCGCCTTTATTGCGGCAGCAACCCAACTCTCTATCTGGTGGCGAGAAGCAACGTGTTGCGATTCTTTGTGCGATGATAAAAAAATCCCGATGGCTTTTGATGGATGAAGCATTGGCAGGTTTAGGGAATGCAGATAAAAAAAATATTCTAAATCTTCTTAAGAGTTACTCCAGGCAGTTTAAAATTCCTATTCTCTTTATTACACACCATATTAACGAAGTGGTATCCATTGCTGATCACTTGCTGATACTTGAGCGTGGAAAGGTTCTGGATGTTGGGCCTGTGACAGACCTGTTAAATAAACATCAACCCGACTATGGCATTATCACAGGGCGTTATCGTTTTTATGATGCCGTTGTTGAAAGTTGGCAGCAAGGCATTTGTAAAGTTAAAACACAAGGCGGAATTTTGAAACTTTTAATGCCTGAAAAAACGCCGGGAGAGAATATCCGATTTCGCCTTCTGGCAAAGGATATCAGTCTGACATTAACGCCGATAGACAGTAGCATTTTAAATGTGTTAAAAGCAGACATTGAAGATATTGAATTAATGGATGCTGACTATCGTGCGATAGTGACCCTACGCATTGCTGAGGAAATTTTCTTTGCTGAAATATCTTATGAATCCTATACAAAGCTGCGATTAAAGTCAGGTATGCCAATCTATATGCAAATTAAGGCCAGTGCTATTGAGTAAGGAGGTTAAGGTGGCCAACCCGTAATTAATTCCTTGTGCCTTTATCTCCATATTAG
>CAKMZU010000289.1:0-2753 GCA_929200485.1 uncultured Gammaproteobacteria bacterium
TTAAAGGCAATCGGATTTCATCATGCAAAAAGAAAAGATCGTCATCGTCGGAAACGGCCCTGTCGCGCATAAGTTCATAGAAACCATGCTCGCCACTGGCAAGCAGGATCAATACGACATCACTGTGATCGGCGAAGAGCGTCTCCCTGCGTATAACCGCGTATACTTAACAGCATGGTTTGAAACCCGTGATCCATCCGGTATTGAGATGGGAACGGCTGAGTTTTATGCAGACAACCAAATCAACTGCATTACTGATGAGCAGATTATATCTATTGACAGAGATAACAAAAGCATCAGCAGCGAGAGCGGCAGCGTCTATACCTACGACACCCTTGTGTTAGCGACAGGTTCTTACCCATTTGTTCCACCCGTACCAGGCCATGACAGAGCCAATACTTTTGTTTATCGCACCATTGATGATCTCGAAGCCATTACCGAAGCATCCAAAACGGCCAAAATTGGTGCAGTCGTTGGGGGTGGGCTATTAGGGCTTGAAGCTGCCAAGGCACTACACGACTTAGACCTTAAAACACACGTTGTTGAATTTGCCCCACGTTTGATGGCTGTTCAGGTTGATGAAGGCGGCGGTGATATTCTTCGCGGCAAAATTGAAGATCTTGGCGTTGGCGTTCACACCAACAAAAATACAAAGCAAATCGTTGATGGTGAAACGTCTACGCACCGTATGGAATTTGCCGATGGAGAATCGCTTGAGACGGATATGATTGTTTTTTCAGCCGGTATTCGCCCACAAGATGCACTGGCTCGTCAATCCGGCTTGGATATTGGAGAGCGCGGCGGCATTGTGATTGATAACTTCTGCCGCACCTCTGATAAAAACATCTACGCCATTGGTGAGTGCTCACTTTGGAATGGTCGTATTTACGGCTTGATAGCCCCCTGTAACCAAATGGCCGTGATTGCCTGCGAGCAAATCACCGATACTGGCATGACGGAATTTACAGGCTTTGACATGAGCACCAAGCTGAAGCTGATGGGCGTTGATGTTGGCTCGATTGGTGATGCGCACGCCAATTCACAGGGCGCAAAAACCTACACTTATGAAGACCAGCCGTCTGAAGTCTATAAAAAGATTGTTGTCTCAGAAGACAATTCCAAGCTTTTAGGTGCGGTTTTAGTCGGTGACACATCCGATTACGATTCATTATTGCAATACGCCCTTAATGGTATTGACCTACCTGAATACCCAGATACCTTAATCTTACCTAACCGAGATGGCTCAGGTGGAGCAACGTTAGGTGTCGACATGCTACCTGACACCGCTGTTATTTGTTCATGTAACAACGTCACCAAAGGCGATATAAATGCTGCTGTTCAAGCGGGTAACTGCACCATTGGCGATATTAAAGCCTGCACTTCTGCTGCAACCAGCTGCGGTGGCTGTGTACAACTTGCCACGCAAGTGATGAACGCCGAGATGGAAAACCTTGGGTTAGAAGTCAACACAGATCTTTGTGAGCACTTCCCATATACACGCCAAGAGATGTTCCACCTCATCCGCGTAGGTGAGATTAAATCCTTCGCAGAAATGTTAGATAAACACGGCTCTGGGCATGGTTGTGATATTTGCCGCCCTACGATCGCCTCAATTTTGGCAAGCTGCTGGAATGATTACATTCTGCAAGATGAACACGCTGTCAACCAGGATACCAACGACTACTTCATGGGTAACATGCAAAAAGACGGTACCTATTCTATCGTGCCCCGCATGGCTGGCGGTGAAGTCACGCCAGATAAGTTAATTGCGCTTGGCCAAGTGGCGAAAGAGTATGACTTGTACACCAAAGTCACCGGTGGTCAACGTGTCGATTTATTCGGTGCCAAGCAAGAGCAGCTGCCAGAAATTTGGAGAAAGCTCATTGATGCAGGTTTTGAAACAGGCCATGCTTACGGTAAATCGTTACGAACCGTTAAATCGTGCGTCGGCTCAACCTGGTGTCGTTATGGCGTTGATGATTCTGTTGGTTTAGCCATAGAAATAGAGAACCGCTACAAAGGATTACGTTCACCACACAAAATCAAGTTTGCTGTTTCTGGCTGTACGCGTGAATGTGCCGAAGCCCAATCGAAAGATATTGGCATCATCGCCACTGAAAATGGCTGGAATTTATACACCTGCGGTAACGGCGGTATGAAGCCTCGTCACGGTGATTTATTTGCATCCGACCTGGATAAAGAGACACTCATTAAATACATCGACCGTTTATTAATGTTCTATGTGAGAACGGGTGATCGCCTGCAGCGGACTTCGGTATGGTTTGAAAACCTTGAAGGTGGGTTAGACTACCTCCGCGCTGTCGTCATTGATGATAAGTTAGGTATTAACGAAGAATTAGAAGCTGACATGGCACTCATTATTGATCGTTACCAGTGTGAGTGGAAAACGACTATTGAAGATCCAGAGAAAGTGAAACGTTTTACGCCATTTGTGAATGCACCAAAAGCAAGCGACGACAATGTCGTATTCGTCAGAGAGCGTGATCAAATCCGCCCTGCGACCAAAGAAGAAAAAACAAATCTCATCGCAAAAGCGGTTTAAGGAGACAATCAATGAGCTGGACAACCCTTTGTGAACTTAACGATATCCTTCCGAATTCAGGACGAGCGGCCTTAGTAGAAGGCGAGCAAGTGGCGTTATTTCGAATCGTTGAGAATGGTGAAGACAAAGTCTTTGCTATCAGTAATTATGATCCATTCTCTGAAGCCAATGTGTTAGCACGAGGATTGGT
>CAKMZU010000289.1:2763-4603 GCA_929200485.1 uncultured Gammaproteobacteria bacterium
TATTTACAAGCAACACTTTAAGCTGGCGACAGGCCAATGCCTTGAAGACAGTGAAGTGACGTTAAAATCATGGAATGTGAAGCTTGAAAATGGCGCAATACTGATTAACGCCGAAGCAACTCAAGCAGCCTGAACCGCTGCTTGAAACAAGCATCCTTTAGCAATGCTTATATACAAAAGAACGAGTCAATTCCATGCTGTTTGGTCGTAAGAAAAAAAATCCCATCATCATCAATAACAAAGGCGCAGTGGAGTGGAAATACACCACTTGCGGTTATTGCTCGGTTGGCTGCTCAATTGAAGTCGGCTTAAATAAAGAGGGTAAAGCCGTCACCACTCGTGGTGTCGGTGGCGCTGATGTTAATCGCGGCAAGCTTTGCGTTAAGGGCTTAACAGAAGCCGGGATTTTTGAGGGCAATGGGCGAGGTCTTGCACCAAAAATGCGCGACACCATTGATGATGAATTTCAAATCACCGACTGGGATACGGCATTTGACCGAACGGCTGAGGAATTTAAACGCATCCAGGCGAAATATGGCCGTGACTCCATTGGTATCGTGTCCACCGGCCAGATTTTTACCGAAGAGTTTTATACATTAGGTAAATTGGTTCGCGGGTTGATCGGCACAAATAACTATGATGGCAATACCACACTTTGTATGGCCTCCGCTGTATCTGGCTACAAACGCTCATTTGGTTCAGATGGCCCTCCAGGCTGTTATGACGATTTTGAACATACCGAATGTTTAATGGCCTTTGGTTCAAACCTTCCAGAGCAACATCCCATCATCTATTGGCGCTTAAAAGAAGCGTGAGAGAAGAGAAAATTCCCGATTGTTGTGATAGACCCACGCAAAACTATGATGGGGCAAATGGCGGATTATTATCTACCCATTAACCCAGGCACTGATTTAGTGCTGTTGAACAGTTTTGCACACGTTATATTGGATGAAGGTCTTGAAGATGCTGATTATATCAATAGCCATACTAACGGCATTGAAGAGTTCCGCGAATTAGTCAAAGAATACTCACCTGAAGATGCTTCGGTGATTTGCGGCATTGAACCTGACACTATTCGCAAGGTTGCTCGGATTTACGCCAAAGCCAAGTCTGCAATGTCGATCTGGACCATGGGGATTAACCAGTCTACACATGGGTCCGATGGTGTTTGTGGCATCAACAATATGAATTTAATTACTGGAAACATTGGCAAGCCAGGTGGCACATCCTTATCCATTACGGGGCAATGTAACGCTATGGGTACGCGTGAATGGTCAAGTTGTGCCGGATTACCCGGTTACCGCGCACTGGAAAATCCAGCCCACCGTAAAGAAGTGGCTAAATTCTGGAATGTCGATGAAGACTTCTTCCCTGAAAAGGTTGGTCTTAAAGAAACGGATATTTTCCCAGCCATTGAAACGGGAAAAATTAAAGCGCTGTGGATTGTTGCCACTAACCCACTCACCTCCATGCCAAACACTGCGCGTATTCGAGAGAATTTCAAAAATGTCGAGTTTTGTGTGGTGCAAGATAGCTACGAAGATTGTGAAACCGTTGATTACGCAAACGTTTATTTTCCTGGCGCGGTTTGGGCAGAAAAAACCGGTTGTTTCACCAACACTGAGCGACGTGTGAACTTAACTGAGCAAGCGGCACAACCGCCAGGAGATTCTAAAGCCGATTTATGGATATTTAACCAGCTCGCCAAACGTTGGGATAACCATAAAAAAATGCACTTCCCTGAAACCGCTTCAGAAGTTTTTGATGAGATGAGACATCTCTCTGCTAATGGCGACAGCGTAAACGGGCATGAACGTATGCTGGATATTTCTGGCATGAA
>CAKMZU010000290.1:0-251 GCA_929200485.1 uncultured Gammaproteobacteria bacterium
CTTATCCAAGGCAAAGCTAGATTATTCATTGAGAATAAAGGTGAGGTAATCTTAAATTCGGGCGATCATATTCTTTTGCCGGCTCATGTGAAGCATCGGGTAACTTGGACTGACCCCGATCAAATCACCATCTGGATCGCAGTTTTTTATAAAGACTAATATCAAGCTAACTGCTTTTAGCTCGCTTCGATGGCTGATAATAAAGCAAAACAAGCCGTATCCGTTTATTGAATTAATCAGTGAATATCTTG
>CAKMZU010000290.1:261-621 GCA_929200485.1 uncultured Gammaproteobacteria bacterium
ACTCATCATTGGCCTGCCATTTTTACTCTATCACCCATAAGGGTTAGGTGAAGCACTCCGCCTCGCTCAGAGATTTGTTTTGCAACAAGCGACGTCTTATCTAATCGACTCGCCCAAAACGGGGTTAACTGGGTATGCGCAGAACCTGTGACTGGATCTTCCAAAATACCCGAACGAGGAGCGAAAAAGCGGGAGACAAAATCATAACTATCAGAAGCAGCCGTTACTATCACACCTCTTGTTTCAACCTTGGATAGCAAACTATAGTCGGGAGCTATTTGACGAATTTGCGACTCATTTTCAAACAAAAGAATAGTATCCATTGACTGAAATGCCGCTAAAGGCTTTAACCCTAAGGCT
>CAKMZU010000290.1:631-1754 GCA_929200485.1 uncultured Gammaproteobacteria bacterium
ACAATACGAAAGCACTGGCTAATGTTGCATGGCCACACATTTTTGCTTCAACCGTTGGTGTGAACCATCGAATCTGATAGCCATCATTAGTTTTTACAAAAAAAACCGTTTCTGAGAGATTGTTTTCGAGAGCAATGCTCTGTAGCTGTTTATCAGGCAGCCATTGATCCAATGGCACTACAGCAGCAGGGTTACCTTCAAAACATCGTGATGCGAAGGCATCGACTTGATAGATAGAAAGTTCCATTTTCTGCCTCTATCCTTTTTAATAGTGCCCAATTACTCTTTAATTTTTTTTACATAAAGTACTAAGGAGTGATCAACAAGCTCATAACCATGGCGTTGAGCAATTTCCATTTGCAGTCGCTCAATATTTTCATCATGAAATTCGATCACTTCACCCGTTTCACTATCAACCATGTGATCATGATGTTCACCACGAGCAATTTCAAAAACGCTATGACCACCTTCAAAATTATGACGCTCGACCAAACCTGCTGTTTCAAACTGAGTCAAAACACGGTAAACAGTCGCCAAACCCACTTCTTCACCGGCTTCTAATAACTCTTTATAGACATCTTCAGCACTCATATGAGCTGATTTTTCCTGCGCATTTTCAAGAATTTGCAATATTTTGATACGAGGAAGGGTCACTTTTAACCCAGCTTTTCGTAATTCCTGATTACTTGAAGACATAACCGCAAAACCTTCGGATGATTTAAATTATGGGTTTATGATAACATTACCTACTCATTTTGGTGAAATTAAACCTGACTAATGCAACACGTGACTTTTAAATTTACTCGCCGCCTGACTCTTCTTATTATTGTCGGCCTCTTCTTTTCGGGTTGTAGCACAAGTCATTTCCCTTGGGTTTATCGCGTTGACGTCGATCAGGGAAATATTGTGGATAAAAAGAAGCTGGATCAACTGGAAATTGGCATGACAACCCGGCAAGTCCGCTACTTACTTGGCACACCGATCATTAAAGATACATTTCACCCTGATCGCTGGGATTATGTCTATACCTTTGAATCTGGTAAAGGGGTAATCACACGAAAAGTCTTGACTCTTTATTTTGACAAGAGCTTAAAACTTGAGCGAATTGATCAAAAACCTACCC
>CAKMZU010000290.1:1764-4598 GCA_929200485.1 uncultured Gammaproteobacteria bacterium
CCCAGACTCTCAAACGCAAATTCTACTGACAAATAACATCTTTATCTGTCAGCATCGATCAATCCTTTGGCAGGCATAGCGGGAGCAGTTTATCTATTCTCCCTTTCACTCCAAGCTATGTCACTGGATGCATTAAACTCTTAATCAGGCTTTTTCTTTTTTGGCCTTCGCCTTCTCAGCACGTGCTTTTCTCGATGCTTTAGGGTCTGAGATCAACGGCCGGTAAACCTCTACCCGATCACCCTCTTTAAGCACCTGGCTTTTAGGTTTGATCGCTTTGCCAAAGATACCCATCTTTGCCGTTTGAGGGTCAATTTCTGGAAAGACATCGACAATGTTCGACTGAATAACAGCATCCAGTGCAATAGTACCTTCTGGCACACTTAACGCTATAATTTTTTGTCTATCGGGTAAGGCGTAGGCAACCTCAACAGTCATATCAGCCATAAAGACTCCTTGCTCTTGCTATCATGCTATCCACCATATTGTGGCTAACACTATCAAATAATTTTTTTGAAGCTAGGCTGACCAAACGCTTGGAGAGGCTAAATTCAATATCTAAAATCACTTTACAGGCATTATCTTCAAGATGTTGAAAGAACCAATGGCCAGATAAAGTATCAAAAGGACCATCCTGAAGTGACATGCGAATAGATTTTGGTGCTTCTAAGATGTTTTTAGTGGTAAATTGGAGTTTGATTCCGCGCTTTTCAAGGTAGAGCGTTGCAAGCATCTCGGTTTCAGAAGCATCGTGGATATCAACGCCAGCACAATCCTTTAAAAACTCGGGATAAGCTGCAACATCATTTACCAAGGCAAACATTTTTTCATCGCTATAGGGTAAAATCGCTGAACGATGAATATGTGTCATAATATGCTTTCGTAAGTTACGCTGGATTATTATCGGACAGTATTGTCGATAAAAAACTGATAAAATTCAACACCCTCTAAAAAATGAATAAAGGCCAATGGCAAAGAAAAAACCTAAAGTCCCTGATAATGTGATTGTGCAAAACAAAAAAGCACGCCATGACTATTTTTTTGAAGATACCTTTGAGGCAGGTCTTGTCCTGAGCGGTTGGGAAGTAAAAGCTCTTAGAGAAAAGAAAGTCCAATTGGTGGACAGCTACGTCCTTCTTAAAGATGGAGAAGCCTGGCTACTGGGATCATTGATCAACCCTCTCCCAACAGCATCAACGCACTTTGTGACGGATCCTCAACGAACTCGTAAACTCTTACTTCATAAAAAAGAAATTGCCAAACTGCAAGGCGCAGTAGCGCAAAAAGGTCATACCTGTGTGTGTACACAACTTTATTGGAAAAAGCACCTGATCAAAGCCACTATTGCGCTGGCAAAAGGTAAAGCGCAGCATGATAAACGTGCAGTTGAAAAAGAACGCGACTGGAATAGAGAGAAGCAGCGAATACTTCACAAAGGCTAAAAAGCACCCTTTATCCTTTATGAGTCTGAGCCAGAAGACCAAACACACTTAAAAACCGCCAGCACTGAACGGATCAAAGAAGGCAAGCTAACGATCTCTTACTCCTGGCGTGTCAAAAGGTGCTGATTATTATAATGTTTATCACTAATACAGGTTAATAGACAAGCTACTTTTCTCCGGCCTGCTCAACCATGATTAGCGCATCCAGCGAATACCCTCGCTTAACTACACTATCTTTAAACTTTTTCAACACATCGCTGGATACGGCTGGCGTTTTGGATAAAAGCCAAAACTCTTTGCCACTGGAACTGCAAAGGAATGCATAGTTATAATCAGGGTCAACTTGATAGAGAATAAAAGAAATATAAAAAGGGCCTAACACAGAAGCTTTTAAATACCCAACACTCCCCTTCCCTTGTGAGCTTACAATGCTTTTAACTTCCGTTTCTTCTCCCGTTCGAGCATGTCGATTAAAAAAAACGACATCAAAATCACCATCATCATTGAGTTTATAGTCAGCTGTTACATCAACAAAATCCTGCTCCAATGAATTCGCCAACCTTGCTACCTCATACCAACGCCCTTCAAATCGTTTTTTTTCGAAATTGGTAATAGGTTTAATGTTTTTTGGATAATTTGCACAGCCAGCTAAAAATACAAAAAACATCAGGCCAATACCTGAGAAGATAAGCTTTCTTTGCATATGTATTCCTTAACGGATCGACAGTTTTCAGTTTAGTCAAAAATATCTCAATTTTTTGAAAAATAGAGCCAATGACAAGCTAATCAAGAATATAAAATCGTCCCCTTGATTATTCACGAATATAAGACGATAATTCGGTCTAAGAATTATGGGGTCGATTTGGATTCGACGTCGGTATCAAAGTTCTTGGTGCATGTCGTGAGGTCAGCCAATCACGTAAATCCAAAGCTGAATTCGTTATAATTGCAATCGCAAAAACCAACGATGCTTTCGCTTACGGTGAAGACGCAGTCTTAGCTGCTTAAGCAAAGCAACTTAACGGCTTAGGCCGTTACGGTTTTTACCAAGGTGCCAGTACCGCGGTAACAACTGTCAATCAGAACTGGATCGCAGCGACATATGTTTAGGGTGTCGTAGTTAAACTTTACTAAACTCGCAATTTACGTCCTGCCCATCGGGCTGTAATGCGCTAAATCAATCGATGGACCTAAGCATGTAGAGCTATTAATGGCGAGCTGGCGGACGCGGGTTCAATTCCCGCCGACTCCACCACCTTCTCCCTCAATAAAATCCAACCAGCATCAAAAACTCCCATATAATAGGCTTTATAGCCACCTAAAACCACAACAAGCAACAACAAGCACCATTTACAGCTATCTATTTTGGGGGTAACGTTAGGGGTATATGAC
>CAKMZU010000291.1 GCA_929200485.1 uncultured Gammaproteobacteria bacterium
TGTCTCCGTTAATGGCTCAAAGGCAGCAGCTTGCTATGACCTGTCAAATTCATGGCTACCTTTTTTTTTAATGGCAGTGAACCATTTTCTTTATGTGTAATCCATGTACTCAGATTTTGTAAAAAAATAAAGGTTTTTATGAGTTGGCATAAATTATATCAAATTATCATGGTTATTTTTCTTGTTCATTTGATCGGTATTCATCATGTATATGCCATGTATCGAAATGTTAAGAGTGGCCTAAATGATAATCATGAACCAGGTAGCGTTAAGACGGAGTCTGCTTTTTTCAAGCTCTTATCATTTCCTGGTGGCTTGAAGATTTATCAAACTTTATATGATTCAAAAGAGCTTGATAAGAAAAAATGCGAGGAATTGGCAGGTAAATACCTAAGTCTACTTAAAGAAAAAAATGGATATAATGTAGAAGAAAATACAAGATTAGCGAACAACCTTCGACAAGAAATTAGGGAAGCAGAAAATAAAAATATACAATTACCCAATGTAAAGTCTCCAGATGGTAAGGCACTGCCTGCTAAAAACGGTAACTTTTTATCTTCTGCTTCCCTTACTGATTTTTCAGATAAAGAGAGAAAAAAAAAGGAATCCAGACTAAAAGAAAAATCACCCACGATAGCTGCTCTTAAATTTAGCTATGATGATGACGTCAGTGTCTCTAATGAAAAAACACAGCCATATCATATTGATAACGATCATGAGCTCGCACTTGCTTTAGAACGATCCTTGCGTGCATCTGTTTTATCTAATGGAGATGGCCTTGTGGAGCAGGTCAAGCTCTTTAATCAGGCTACAAAAAATGGCATGCACTCTCAGGACATTGTCGAATTTAAAGGAATGGATTTTGAGTCCGGATTACCAGAATGTATATGTCCAGATATTTCTGAGGTGAGAATTACTGAGAGTTCATTGCTAGAGTTATTTAATACTAATTGTCAAAGGCATGTTTTTAAGGATAAAACTGGCGCATTAAAAGTGACTCTTTACCACGGAACAAAGGCATATTTAATGAAAAGTTATCAAAAAGAAGGGCCTAAATTATCAAAATTTGGTTCATTAGGGTCAGCTTACTATTTAACAGCAATGATTTCGAAGGCCAAGCTTTATGCACAGAGAACTAGAAATAAACAATATGAAAAATGGACTAACGGCGCAAGCTTAAATGAAAAGGAAGTAAAACCAGCCATTATTTCCTATCATGTACAATGTCCGGATCAATTAAAGGTGGCAGCGGTCATGCCTGGCGAGAAAATGAATAGACCGGAACCTGTTTTGCGCAACGAAATTCAGCCAGATGAGTTTGCTTTTAGATCAGAAGCTGTGACACAAATCAGTTGCAATCAAATATGGATTTTAGATTAAGATAATGATTAATATTAGCTATTATGGATGCTTATTATGCATTTGAGGCTTATATCCTATAGCGTCATTCCTTTATCGCATAAATTGAACTTAATTTCTCATGGCGTTGGCTGAGGCTTTAATCCTCAAAATAAAATGTCTAAAACTTAATTTCTATCAAGTATCGTTAAACGGGCAGTTGCGTTTATAAGGGGGTTGAAATTTCGTTATTGACTCGCATACGAAATACAAATTCATGGATACAAGCTTATGGATGTCCAGTTATTACATTTGCAGCTTACTCTGACCTGTCAAATTCATGGGTGTCCAGTTGTTCATGAAATTCATGGGTGTCCAGTTGTTCCATAGAATAATTATTTTCATATTTTTAACGGATAATTTTGAATCTTAATAGTCAAATACATTATCTTTAAAAAAAACGGTTCATCTTAATGGAGCATTGCTTAATAAAAGTTACCGCTGTTATTTTTATATTGGTTTTTGCTCGGGCAACTTTAGCTGCACCGCCAGAGATGACTTCGAAAAAACCATGTGGTTTAGATATTAATCCTCATATGCATAAAATGGTGAGTGATGAGTATGCCGCTAAATTAACCGATAACCCCATCGGTGGAAAGCAGGAGCACCAAATAAAGGCATCAATACAAAGCGCAACGTCTGAATGTAACGAGCCGAGTAGTATCGAATCTGATGAACATGTCGATGCATCGACAAGTCAAGCTTGTGGGTTTGGCATAACCTCAACGGCTGGATCGTTTGCATCGAAATTGAAGTTTGGGAAGACCTACAAATTTAATGGTGGTCAAGTTAAAATATGCTGTAATAATGTTGGTGCTATCGCCGGCCTTCGTCAGAAGAAAGAACTTAATAGCCTTGGAAATTTGCTTTTACCAACAGCAGGTCATTGGAGAGACAATGGCTTGGGTTATAATGAACTATCATCCAAAAATGGATTGGGTGAAGACTTTAAACTGATCTCTTTCGAGCCTATCGACATATTGCAAGATAATACCCCTTTAGGTAGATGTTACTGCAAAACAAGACAGCTTCGTAATGGCGAAGTCGTAAAATTTGAGTCTTTGTTTGACTCCAATTGCACTGCCCATATTGTTCTATCTCCTTCCGGTGAAAAATACATAAGAATGCTTCACGGCACCGCTTTAGGGAGTATAGAGAGTTTACACACATATGGAATTCAGCCTATAGGAAGAGGTGATTTGGGTGATGGTTTTTATATGACTAGTTCATTCAAGGTTGCAATGGGGTATGGGCAAAATAAATGTACGATAGCAGAAGTTATCGCTAAGCTTCCTGAGTTTGCAAAAAAACTTATAGAAGGAGAAGGAGGAGAAATGACTATAGATAAACCTAAACCTGTTATGGTTATGTCAGTCTTGGTACCTTACGGTATGGATGTTAAAAAATACGGCACTGTTGCACCAGGCTCGAAAGTATATATAGAGCAGCATTATAACTCTGTTCTGTTAAATAAATTTATATTTAGACAGGCTATTCTTTCACGACTTAAACCTGAAAAGGGATATATTCGCAGAAATGATAAATTTCAAATGAAAATACCTCCTAGACAGTGCTTTCATAAATGATTTATGGGTTTATAACTGATTTTATAATTAAACAACTTAACACCCATGAATTTGCTGATTTCGAAAGGCGTTTTGATAAATCAGCCCATGAGTGTCCAGTTGTTTTTTCTTAAATTTAAAAAATCCATGGCTGTCCAGTTGCTACGTTAAAAGCTGAACAATATGGGTATTATTTTGTCTAAGATGCTGTACTTCCTCATTAATTGTTAATAGTGAAATTCATGGGTGCCCAGTTATTTTAAGTTGTGTTAGTTTTAGTTGTTTATCTATGTGTGCAGTAGCAAAAAAACTCATTTATTCACTTGCGTGGTTGGTCCTTGTTTTATTTCAACAGGGTTGTAATGCTGGGCAGTCCTCTTTCAGCATACATGAAAGTCAAGCTTTAACCTCATTAAGCACGCTAAATTATTCTATCGTTTTTGTACATTTAGGCGATGAATTGCCATCGTATTTTGTTGAGGCGACTAGTCAGGCGCGTTTATTTAATCCAGAAGCGGATATTTATGCCATTGTAGATTCAGCTGCCTTACAAAATACGCCAGATCCCAGGTTTACCCTTGACAACGTTTCTTTTGTGACGACAAACACCTTACCTGTCACAGCTCAGCACGAAAAATTTAGAAAACTATCAGTACATGATGTGACATTTAGAAAAGGCTATTGGCGGAAAGCTACTGAGCGCTTTTTTTACGTGGACGCATTGATGCAGCAATATAATCTGACGGATGTATTTCACATGGAATACGACACCATGTTGTACGCAGATTTAAGCACTATGATGCGAGCGTTTCATGAATATGCCGAGATAGGTGCAGTATTTAATAACGATGATCATTGCATACCTTGTTTCTTGTATTTTAAATCCTCAAGTGGGTTAACAAAACTGACGCATTTTTTGTCTGACAATGCGAGTTATGGTTGGAATGACATGATTGCCATTGCTAATTATAAAAAACAATATGGCGCGATGGCTGTTGATCATCTGCCTTTATTGATGCCATCTTATCTTGTGGATAATGCGTTAGTGAGTATTTATAGACATACGACTCCTAAGCCAGAGAATTATATTAACCGTTTTAATGTATTCCAATCGATTTTTGATGCAAATGCATTAGGGCAGTATCTCGGTGGAATTGATCCCAGGGATGGTCATTCTCAGCCGGGATATATTAATGAGGGCAATCTATTTGATCCAGGAAAGTTATCTATTAGCTGGGAAGTAGATGAACATAACAGAAAAGTGCCTTATGCGAGTGATGGCCGGACGAAATGCAGAGTAAATAACCTGCATATTCATTCGAAAGATCTCGTTAAATTTAGGAGTTGATGGATAAGAACATCCGATAAACAGCGGGATAAAAACTCTGAATAATTAAACTAAACAACGGGATATCCATGAACTTGCATATTTCAAAAACAAATTCATGGTTGTTCAATTCTTTTCATTCTTTACTCCAGAAAAATCAGTGGCTGTCCAGTTGTTAGCTGTCCAGTTGTTACAGTTGTTATCCATGGCAGCTTACTCTGACCTGTCAAATTCATGGGTGTCCAGTTGTTTCGGTGCATGAGACTATGAACAAATACCTAACATTCCAATGC
>CAKMZU010000292.1:0-3778 GCA_929200485.1 uncultured Gammaproteobacteria bacterium
CATCCCCAATTGTTTGGCATGTAGATTCATTAGATCAACAAAAGCATTGATATTTCCCGCCGTATGCTCAGCAAGCGCAACAGACGCATCATTACCGGATGAAATAATAACGCCCTTCATCAGATCCAGCACTTTCACTTTCTTTCCAACTTCCAGAAACATCAGGGATGAACCTTGAAAGTTCTTTGCCCAAGCCTGTTTTGACACAGTGACCACATCATCGAGCGAAATATTTCCCTGCTCAATTTCATAATCCGCCACATAAGCCGTCATGACTTTAGTTAAACTCGCAGGATCAAGCTGGAGGTCTGCATCCCTTTCGGCGATAACTGTGCCTGTATCTGCATCCATCAAAATAAAAGATTTAGCAGCTATCGCAGGCGGTGACGGGATCATCATATTGCTGCCTAAGGAGACAACTGCCATCAATAAAAGCGGTAAAATTATCAGGCGACCTAGCATGGAACTTCCTACAACTAAATGGTTCTATCTAATTAATACAGGATAAACTATCAGGGATAAATCAGCGTAAAATTAATCAGTACTGAAGTAAATTGATGCATCCTATCAATTTTTATTTAATGAGTACACTCCGCGAGGACCGCGGTAATCTACCCAAGCTACCCAAAAGAGCTGGGTTGATACTATCACGGCTTTAACAATTTAGAGCGTTACTGGCGCATATTTTGAACAATCAACGGTTTGGGATAACCTAAACCCCTGACGGTCTCCACAAGGTTTGATACTTTTGAAGCCTCAAGAGGGCCAATATACAATCGTAGCAGCCCATCTTGCGATTTCTTAAGGATCAAAGGCTCTGTGAGCTCTTTAAACAAGGTATTGTAATGCTCTCTGGCAAAGCGCTCTTCACGATAAGCACCAATTTGCAGAAACGCAATACCTGCCAACTGCGACTGCTTAACTGACGACTCAACTGCTTTTGATGCAGGCTTAAGCTGCTTTGACGCTTTGCCCTTGGCATGAACTGCTTCGACTTTCACTCGAGCGGTTCCTGCGTTTAAGAAATCCAATTTTTTTGCTGCAGCATATGACAAATCAATCAAGCGACCATCTTTAAATGGCCCCCTATCATTGACCCGCACCACGCACGTTTTACCGTTAGCCGTATTGGTAACCCTGACATAAGAGGGCAAAGGCAAGGTTTTATGAGCAGCTGACATCTGATGCACATCATAGATTTCACCGTTCGAGGTTTTATGCCCATGAAATTTCATGCCATACCAGGAAGCCTGCCCCGCTGCCTTATAGCCTTTGGAACTCGGTAGGACATGGTACGTTTTTCCAAATACCTTATAGGGGCTTAAATTACCGGCTTTGGTAATAGGATCATTCCTTGGAACCGCATCAGGAATTTTATGCGGCGGCAATCCACCTTGAGGGGTAGAATCTACAGATTGGCTATATCGACTCCGCTGATATTCATCTGCTTTCTTCCAATCTTTTTTCCCTTGATGAGAACAGGCAACAACTAATGCAACCATTCCTATCACGATGACGGGCTTCCTGACAATTCGCTTCATGCTACCCCTTCTATCCCTTGACTGAGTCACTTCACCACATTTATTTCATATTTTAGCATCTGCGCCAATTGGTAGACGGCCAAGCTATACATGGTGCTCCGGTTGTAGCGGGTAATCACATAAAAGTTCTTAAACCCAATCCAGTACTCAGTGCCATACTGCGCCTCCATCTTCATCAGCATAACCTCGGCATCGGGCGCAATAGATTCACCGATATTCACCTTCTTCATACGAAGTTGTTTAACGGTTTTATCAAGCTTTAATTTGTCTGAAATCAAATTGTCTTTAATCTTGTCAGTCATAACCTGATCAGCAATCAGGTCACCATAACGCCAACCATGAACTTTCAAATAGTTAGCAACACTGGCAATCGCATCTTTTGGATCATTCCAAATATCGACAGGGCCAATGCCATCATAACTTTTTGCATAAGCGCGGTAACTTGAAGGGATAAACTGCCCGAAGCCCATAGCTCCTGCATAAGAACCTTTGAGTTTTGTACCGTCGAGTTTTTGCTCATCGAGTAACAAAAGGTATTCTTCCAGCTCTTTTTTGAAAAACTTACTGCGCTTGGGATAATCAAAACCTAATGTCACCAATGCATCCAACACGCGATAATTACCCATATGCTGGCCATACCAAGTCTCAACACCTATGATCGCAAGGATAACCTCCGGTTCAACGCCGTATTTTTTGCTGACTTCATCAATGACTTTCTGATGCTTTTTCCAAAACTCTACCCCCTTCGCCAATCGCTTTTCTTTTAAGAAAATCTTGGCGTAATCGCTCCACTCAAGGGTAAACTCTGCCGGACGACTAATGGCATCGATAATGCTTTGCTTATACTTTGCCTGCTTCAGCAGGTTGTATGTTTTTTGCTCATCTTTTTTATGTTTTTTTGCATAGTCTTTTGCAAAGGCTTTTATTTTTGCATCATTTGCATATTTATTCTCATCGACGGCTTTGCCTTTAGCAAACCCATGCATTGAAAGGCAAAAAAGAACAGTGCTAAACCAAATAAAGAAAACTCTTACTTGCATGACAACAGTCACCCCCACAATTTTGTTATTTCAACCGTTTTGATCGCAACCTTTTCCGTCTGCTCTCAAATCACGTTGAAAATTGTTGTTTATCTGATGCAACAGCCATAATCAGACCAAAGCTCGCCATCAATGTTACGATGGACGTTCCCCCTCGACTCACTAACGGCAAAGGTACACCCACGACAGGCAACAGCCCTGAAACCATTGCCATATTCACAAAAACATAGACGAAAAACGTTAAAATCAAAGCCCCGGCTAGTAATTTATTGAACAGGGTTGTTGCCGACCAAGCCAGCATTAAACCACGACAAAAGATTAAAAAATACAGTAACAATAATAATAGAACACCGATAAAACCAAATTCTTCTGCCAGTGTTGCAATAATGAAGTCAGTATGACTTTCAGGGAGAAAGTTCAGCTGGGACTGTGTTCCTTGCATCCAGCCTTTTCCGTCAACTCCACCCGATCCGATAGCTGTGGTTGACTGTAATATATTCCATCCGGCACCAAAGGGATCTCGCTCAGGGTCAAGCAAGGTTAAAATTCGCCCTTTTTGATAAGGCTTCAAGATGAAAAGCCAGATGGGATAACTCCCAGCAACGACGACTCCTAATGCACCTATGATATACCAGTAACTTAACCCTGATAAAAATAAAACAAAAAGCCCGGAAGCAGCAACCAACAATGAGGTTCCCAGATCAGGCTGAATCAAAATTAACACGAATGGGATGATAACAATAGATAACACTACCAATATCTTCCCAACGGTTGGCGGCAGATGATGTGTTGAGAGATACCAGGCCACCATAAGTGGCATTGCGAGTTTAATGATTTCAGAGGGCTGAAATGAAATGATGCCGGGGATCACAAGCCATCGTTGTGCACCCTTTGCTCCCGTACCAATCACCAGAACGGCAACCAAAAGCCCAACACCCAAAACATACAAAATAGGCGAAAGCCGTTTATAAAAAAGCATAGGTAACTGTGCCATGACAACCATGACACCAAATCCCAGCAGCAGATAAACACCCTGTCGTTTAACGGTTGCCAGCCCATTATCGCTTGCGCTATAGAGAACAAACAAACCGGCAACGGCTAAAAGACTCAATAAAAAAAACAGCCAGGCATCGAGATTAACAAAACGCCAAAAGCTAAAAGGCTTTTTAAACCCTTGACTATCAATCTGCCTGACAT
>CAKMZU010000292.1:3788-4568 GCA_929200485.1 uncultured Gammaproteobacteria bacterium
TTTGGCGGCATTATCATCCCCAACAAACGACTTTTTGGCTGACTGTTCGCGTAATATCCAGGCATCCATGACCTTTCTTGCCATGGGCGCTGCCATTCCACTGCCCGAACCACCATTTTCAACCATCACCGCAACGGATATTTGCGGATTTTCAAACGGCGCAAAACCTACAAATAGTGCATGATCTCTTTGGCGTTCTTTTAACGCCTCAGCGTCATATTTTTCACCCTGAGCAATACCTACAACCTGCGCTGTGCCTGTCTTGCCGGCCATTTTATACTTCATCCCTTTTGCAATTTTTCTTGCCGTGCCGCGGCGACCATGAACAACGGCCATCATACTGCGTTTAACGACATCCCAATGCGCTGGATCATGTAGCTCAACAGGGGCAAGCATCTCTGGTTGAAGCGGCTTTCCCTCAATGGAATGAACTATACGCGGCGCATAATGAAGACCGTCATTCGCTATAATATTCGTCATTACCGCCAGTTGAATAGGGGTGGTAAGCAAAAAGCCCTGACCGATAGACATATTTAAACTGTCGCCTGTAAACCAGCTGCTTCGCCCCTGAGAACGCTTCCATTGCGGCGACGGGTTAATCCCCTTTCTCTCACTTGGAACATCAATACCGGTTTTTTTACCAATACCGAACAAATCAAAGTAATGATGAATATCACGCACACCCAGTTTCACCGCCAAATCATAATAATAGACATCGCAGGACTGCTCCATCGAAGATCTTAGATTAACCGCTTTGCCATGGCCTGTTCGCTTCCAGTC
>CAKMZU010000293.1:0-1308 GCA_929200485.1 uncultured Gammaproteobacteria bacterium
GACGCGCTGGATTTAGGTTCCAGTGTCGAAAGGCGTGAGAGTTCGAGTCTCTCCTCTCGCACCAACTTATTAAGTCCATCTAGTACTCACTCCTTATTTTTGCGTAAAGTATTCAATTTTAATTTTGAGGTTGACTCATGCAAGTCTCTGTTGAAACGACGTCAGGTTTAGAGCGTCGTCTAACAATAACTATCCCGGCCGATCACATCGAAGTCGAGATGAATAAGCGCATTCAACAAGTGGCTCCTAGCTTAAACATCAACGGTTTTCGTAAGGGAAAAGTGCCATTAAAAGTGGTTAAGCAGCGTTATGGTGCGGGTATTCGTCAGGAGGTGTTGGGTGATATGATGTCCAATACTTTTCAGGAAGCGGTGGTTCAGGAACAATTAAAGCCAGCTGGTCGTCCTGCGGTTGAGACAAAAGACGATGCAGAAGGTCGAGACTTCTCATTTGTGGCAACCTTTGAGGTTTACCCGGAAATTGAATTAAAGCCGCTTGAAGGGGTGACTATCTTAAAGCCAGTATCTGAAATCACTGATACTGATATTGATGAGATGATTGAAAATCTGCGTTCTCAGCAAGCCACATTCAGTGAGGTGGAACGTGCTGCGGCGAATGATGATCAAGTTAATATAGATTATAAAGGCGTAAAAAACGGCGAAGCCTTCGATGGTGGAGCTGCTGAAGGCTCAACCTTGGTTTTAGGTTCTGGTCAAATGATTCCAGGGTTTGAAGACGGTATTGTAGGTATGAGTGTTGGAGAAGAAAAAGTATTGTCTTTATCATTCCCTGACGACTATCACGCTGAGGAATTGAAAGGTGCCGCAGTTGAGTTTACCGTTAAGTTAAACGCTGTTTCTGAGAAGAAATTACCTGAACTTGATGAAGAATTCTTTAAGAAATTTGGTGTTGAGGAAGGTGGTTTTGATGCGCTGAAAGAGCATGTTAGAAAGAATATGGAAAAAGAGTTGAAAAACGCCCTTAAGCAGCGTGTTAAAACTCAGGTGATGGATGCGTTGCTTGAAAAGAACCCGATTGATGCACCCAAAGCTTTAGTTGACGGTGAAATTGATCAAATGCGTCGTCAAATGGTGCAGCAGTTCAGTCAAGGTCAGCCAATGGATAACTTTGATTACAGCTTGTTGCCAGCTGAAATGTTCCAGGAGCGTGCAGAGCGTCGTGTAAATCTTGGTTTGATACTTTCAAAAGCACTTGAGACTTATGATGTGAAAGCTGAGTCTGACGATGTTCGCAAAGCGGTCGAAGAGTTGGCAGCTGACTATGAAGCAAGCGAGGAAATTATCGATT
>CAKMZU010000293.1:1318-4555 GCA_929200485.1 uncultured Gammaproteobacteria bacterium
ACTACAAAAACGATCAGCAGTTAGCGCAAATTGAATCTATGGTTCTTGAAGATAAGGTCATAGATAAGTTGTTAGAGTCTGCCGATACTGCTGATGAAAATATCGGCTATAAAGCTTTAATAGAAGCAGTTAACGCTCAGTCTCAGCAGTAATTTGCAAAAAATATTTCTCAAATCAAATAAAAAGGCTACACTTTTCGTGTGGCTTTTTTTGTTTCTATGGCTTGAAAAACTAATATTTGCCTCCATAGTCTATTTTTATAGGGGTTTGTAGTGTTTTTACAAAAATATTCTTCCTTGGCTTTCAATCGTTTTTGATGGGATATAACAATGACGTATAACAGTAGCGGTGCTAATAGTAGTAACTTCCAGGTTGATAATCTTGGCCTGGTGCCAATGGTTATTGAGCAGACGGGGCGAGGTGAGCGTTCTTTTGATATCTATTCCAGGCTTTTAAAAGAGCGCGTCATATTTTGTGTTGGGCAAGTCGAAGACCATATGGCCAACCTGATTGTTGCTCAATTATTGTTTCTAGAGGCTGAGAATCCCGATAAAGATATAAATCTCTATATTAATTCACCGGGTGGTTCTGTAACAGCTGGCCTTTCTATTTATGACACCATGCAGTTTATCAAGCCTGATGTCAGTACCATCTGTCTGGGCCAGGCCTGCAGTATGGGGGCTGTTTTATTGGCTGCCGGTGCAGAAGGTAAACGCAAAGCCCTGCCTAATGCTAGAACCATGATTCATCAACCCTTGGGCGGTGCGCAAGGGCAGTCTACAGATATTCAGATTCAAGCGAAAGAAATTCTATTGATTCGTCATCGACTGAATGAGATTTTAGCTAATCATACTGGGCAAACGGCGAAGACGATTGAAAAAGATACAGACCGCGATAACTTCATGAGTGCAACTGAATCGAAAGAATACGGATTGATTGATGAAGTTCTTGAAAAACGTCCGGTATCTGGTTAGTCTCGAATAATAAGTGATTTTTTAAGAGGTTGGTTATGACCGATAGCAACGACAACACAGGCAGCGGCGACGATAATGGCAAGCTTTTGTACTGCTCTTTCTGTGGTAAAAGTCAGCATGAAGTCAGAAAGCTCATCGCAGGCCCTTCCGTTTTTATTTGTGATGAATGTGTTGAGCTTTGCAAGGATATAATTCGTGAAGAAATTCAAGAGGCAGAAGGTACGGAAAGTTTATCTAGCCTCCCGACGCCAAAAGAAATCAATGCGATCCTTGATCAGTATGTGATTGGGCAGCCGCAAGCCAAAAAAGTGTTATCTGTTGCTGTTTACAATCACTATAAGCGCTTGAACAGTGATGCCGAAATTAAAAGCGATGTTGAGCTCGGTAAGAGTAATATCTTATTAGTTGGCCCAACGGGAAGCGGTAAAACTTTGTTGGCAGAAACGCTTGCAAGGCTTCTCGATGTGCCATTTACCATTGCTGATGCAACGACTTTGACAGAAGCGGGTTATGTGGGTGAGGATGTCGAAAATATCATCCAAAAACTGCTTCAAAAATGCGATTACGATGTAGAAAAAGCTCAGCGTGGGATTGTTTATATCGATGAGATTGATAAGATCTCTCGTAAATCAGATAATCCATCCATTACACGTGATGTGTCAGGTGAAGGTGTTCAACAAGCCTTGTTAAAGCTTATTGAAGGGACAATCGCTTCCGTGCCTCCGCAGGGCGGTCGCAAACATCCTCAGCAAGAGTTTTTGCAGGTGAATACGGCGAATATCCTCTTTATCTGTGGTGGTGCATTTGCTGGCCTTGATAAAGTTATTCAAGAGCGTTCCGACAAGGGTGGTATAGGTTTCCATGCAGAGATGAAGGCCACTAAGTCTGAAAGCAGTTTTGGCCGAATGCTGCAAAAACTTGAATCCTCCGATTTAGTCCGTTTTGGCTTAATTCCTGAATTTGTTGGCCGCCTTCCGGTCATCGCAACACTAGAGGAATTGGATGAGGCTGCACTCATTAATATTTTGACTGAACCTAAAAATTCATTGACCAAGCAATATACGCGCTTGTTTGAGTTGGAAGGGGTTGAGATTGATTTCCGTGATGATGCCCTTAAGGCTATTGCTAAAAAAGCCATGGTAAGAAATACAGGTGCTAGAGGATTACGTTCAATTCTTGAAAATATTCTTTTAGATACTATGTATGAGATCCCCTCAGCAGAAAATGTTGAAAAGATTGTGATTGATGAATCTGTTGTCTCAGAAGGTTCTGAGCCTTTGTTGGTTTATCACAACAATGAAGAAACAAAATCCGCACAAGAAAATTAATCAGCGCTTAGCATAAGCGCTATTTTCTAGGTCAATATCAATTGATCCTAATTATCGAGTTATGTGGGTAGATACTTATGTCTGAGAATGAAAATAGCACCATGAAATTACCCCTTTTACCTTTAAGGGATGTTGTTGTTTATCCCCATATGGTTATCCCTTTGTTTGTTGGTCGAGAGAAGTCGATACAAGCATTGGAAGCGGCAATGGCAAACGATAAACGCATTGCCTTGGTTGCCCAAAAAGAAGCTAGCAATGATTCCCCAGGCTTCGATGATATTTATGAGCACGGGACCCTCGCAACGATTCTTCAGTTAATGAAGTTACCTGATGGCACAGTCAAGGTGCTGGTTGAAGGCAATGATCGCTGTGCGTTGAAATCACCTGATGATTCTCAGGGCTATACAGAAGTCTTAGTTGAGATTTGGGAGGATGAAAATGCAGAAGAACCTGACACCAAGGCATTATCAAAGTTGCTGCTCACCCAGTTTGAAAAATATGTCAATTTAGGTAAAAAAGTCCCTGCTGAAGTTCTCTCTTCTGTTAATGATATAGATGATTCTAGTCGTCAGGTTGATACCATTGCAGCTCACCTTTCTTTGCCTATTGATAAAAAACAGTTAGTTCTAGAAACTGTTGACGTTTTTAAACGGACGGATTATTTAATTAGTTTACTTGAAGCTGAAATTGATTTATTCCAGGTTGAAAATCGTATTCGTGGCCGCGTTAAAAAACAAATGGAGAAGAGTCAGCGAGAGTACTATTTGAATGAGCAAATGAAAGCTATTCAAAAAGAGCTGGGGGATATGGATGATATGCCCAATGAGATTGATCAGCTCAAAGCGAAAATTAGCCAGGCTAAAATGCCAAAGCCTGCTGAAGAGAAAGCTTATTCTGAGTTGAATAAACTCAAAATGATGTCTCCAATGTCAGCT
>CAKMZU010000294.1:0-641 GCA_929200485.1 uncultured Gammaproteobacteria bacterium
GATTAAGTTATTCAGTAATGCTTGTTGTTTGTCTATAGTATCCCAATATTAAGAACATTTTCTATAAGACTTAAATCCAGAATATATTGCTGTTATAATGCGCAGTTTTTTAATAAAAAAGGCCTGTAAGCCTGGATTAAATCCCGTAAGGGTAAGAAGTCATGCAATATCCTGAAAAGTTCGATGTGATTGTCATTGGTGGTGGTCATGCAGGAACTGAGGCTGCATTAGCCTCAGCCAGAATGGGCGTAAAAACGCTCTTGTTAACACATAATATTGAAACCTTGGGACAAATGTCTTGTAATCCAGCCATCGGTGGCATTGGTAAAAGTCATTTAGTCAAAGAGGTCGATGCGATGGGGGGAGCAATGGCGCTGGCAACAGATGCGGGCGGCATCCAGTTCCGTGTCTTAAATGCACGAAAAGGACCTGCTGTGCGAGCAACCAGAGCTCAGGCAGACAGGGTGCTTTATAAGGCTGCTATTAGGCATATTCTTGAAAACCAACCTAACTTAACCCTTTTTCAGCAGGCTGTAGACGATCTGATTGTTGAGCACGGTGAAGCTTGCGGCGTCATTACTCAAACAGGGATAAAGTTTTACAGCAAAAGTGTTGTTTTAACCACAGGGACATTTCTAGGT
>CAKMZU010000294.1:651-3559 GCA_929200485.1 uncultured Gammaproteobacteria bacterium
TCCATTTGGGTCTTGAAAAAAGTTCAGGTGGTCGAGCTGGAGATCCACCGAGTATTCGATTAGCTGATCGATTAAGAGAGTTACCGCTGCGAGTTGGTAGACTTAAGACGGGTACACCTCCACGTATTGATGCAAAAAGCATTAATTTTACAGAGTTGGAAGAACAGTGGGGGGATGACCCTATACCTGTCATGTCCTACCGAGGATCCGTAGAACAGCATCCGGAGCAAGTATGCTGCTGGATTACGCATACCAATGAAAAAACCCATGACATTATTCGAGAAGGCCTGGATCGTTCACCGATGTTTACTGGTGTCATTGAAGGTCAAGGCCCGAGGTATTGCCCATCAATAGAGGATAAGATTCATCGATTTTCAGATAAACCCTCACACCAAATTTTTATTGAGCCTGAAGGTCTTAAAACCCATGAAATATATCCCAATGGGATCTCGACCAGTTTGCCTTTTGATGTTCAATTGAATCTTGTTCGCTCCATTAAAGGCTTTGAAAATGCCCATATCACTCGTCCAGGCTATGCGATTGAATATGATTATTTTGATCCAAGAGACCTTAAGACCACATTAGAAACCAAGGTCATTCCGAATTTGTTTTTTGCAGGTCAGATCAATGGTACAACCGGTTATGAGGAAGCGGCGGCTCAAGGACTTTTAGCTGGTATTAATGCTGCTTTAAAAGTCAAAGAAGAAGATGCTTGGTCTCCTCGTCGCGATGAAGCCTATTTAGGGGTATTGGTTGATGACCTGGTAACCATGGGGACTAAAGAGCCTTATCGTATGTTTACTTCACGTGCTGAATATCGCTTATTGCTGAGAGAGGATAATGCAGATTTGCGCTTAACGCAGACAGCAAGAAAACTCGGTTTGATTTCAGATGATCAATGGGAAATATTCTGTAAAAAAACCGAAGCAATTGAAACGGAAAAGCAGCGCCTTAAATCCCATTGGGTACAAGCTGCAAGTGATGAAGCTAAGGCATTTAACAAGCTATTTAAAGATCCTTTGTCTAAAGAAGCCAATCTTTTTGATTTATTAAAACGCCCTGAGATGAGTTTTGAGGACATTAAAAACATTTCAGGCAGCGAAGTGGACGATCCGCAGGTTGCTGAGCAAATAGAGGTCCAGGTTAAGTATGCAGGTTACATCAAGCGTCAGGAAGAGGAAATTCAGCGCTTGATTCGTTATGAAAATACACTGCTTCCGGAGGCCTTGGATATTGATACCATTGATGGTTTATCCAATGAAGTAAAGCAAAAGCTTAAAGATCATAAGCCTGAAACATTAGGGCAAGCATCAAGAGTTTCCGGGATAACACCTGCGGCTGTTTCCTTGCTGTTAGTCAGTTTGAAAAAGCAGGGTTTGCTTGAGCGAGTGAATGTTGACTGATTTAGTTGAAAATCTTGCCAGACGCATAAGCCAACAAGCCAATGCCATTCCTTTGACGCTTTCCGAAGATCAGTCATTGTTGTTTGCGCGATATCTTCTGTTACTTGAAAAATGGAACAAGGCGTTTAATTTGACAGCTGTCCGGCAATTGGATGATATGCTGGACAGGCATCTGATGGATAGTTTATCCATCGTTCCATTTATCGATCAAGACAATGTATTGGATGTGGGAACCGGGCCTGGCCTTCCGGGAATTCCGCTTTCGATAATGCGACCTGATATATCTGTGACGCTGCTGGATAGTAATGGCAAAAAAACCCGATTTCTACAGCAGGCCAAGCTAGAATTAAACTTGAGCGTTAACGTTGTCCATACCCGGGTCGAGTCATTTGAGCCAGCTGAGCGATTTACTGGCATTGTCAGTAGAGCCTTTACCAGTCTTGATGATATGCTAGAAAAGGTTCAGCATTTATTGAGTGATCATGGCAAGCTTTTTGCCATGAAGGGTAAGTACCCAGCGGAAGAATTATCTCAATTAGATTCACGATTGGTCAAAGAGCATATGCAAATTGAATCTATTGATTGGGAAGGTTTAGATGGTGAGCGGCATTTAGTAATTTACTCGGCCGCTGATCTTAAAGCTTGAATGTAGCTAGAACGAGTTTAACGGAAACAGGAGCACGCAGTGAGCAAAGTATTAGCCATCGCTAACCAAAAAGGAGGGGTGGGTAAAACCACAACCACGGTAAATCTTGCCGCGTCATTAGCTGCCACTAAAAAGAAGGTATTGCTGATTGATCTTGATCCTCAAGGGAATGCAACAACGGCGAGCGGTGTTGATAAGCATGGGGTTGAAGCCGGTGCTTATGAGGTGCTTATGGGACAGGAGTCAATGGCAGATGTTATCCATTCAAGCATTGACGTTGGTTTCGATGTTCTTGCGGGTAACTCTGATCTTACTGCCGCTGAAATTGGATTGCTTGAACTGGATCAAAAGGAGCATAAACTTAAAAATGCGATTGATTTGGTCAGGCATAAATATGATTTTATCCTGTTGGATTGCCCGCCTTCGCTGAGTATGTTGACCATCAATGGCTTGTCTGCAGCTGAAGGGGTCATCATCCCTATGCAATGCGAATATTTTGCTCTAGAGGGGTTAACGGATTTGATCACGACTATTGAGGGTGTCAAACAGGCATCTAACCCTTCGCTTGAAATAGAGGGTATTCTCCGGACAATGTATGACCCGCGGAACAGCTTGACAAAGGATGTGTCTGAACAATTGAAAGCACATTTCTCAGATAAGGTTTATCGAACCTGCATCCCTAGAAATGTTCGATTAGCGGAAGCGCCGAGTTTTGGTATGCCGGTAATTTCATATGATAAACATTCTAAAGGCGCAATGGCGTATTTAGCCTTGGCGGGTGAGATGATCAGAAAACTCGAATGTGAAACGGAATCTACAACGGCTTGATTTTTTACAAGTTACATAAAGAAATTAAAAA
>CAKMZU010000294.1:3569-4555 GCA_929200485.1 uncultured Gammaproteobacteria bacterium
AGAAAACAGAGAGACACAATGGCAGCCAAAAAGCGAGGGTTAGGTAAAGGATTAAATGCGTTGCTCAGTACGCCACAAGTGGCGACCGAGAAGGTTGAAGAATCCCCCGTAGCTGTAGAACCTAAAAGTACCGGTGAGCAATTAAAGGAGTTGCCAATTGAGTGGTTACAACGAGGTAAATATCAGCCTCGTCGTGATATGTCACAAGACGCACTTGAAGAGCTGGCACAATCGATAAAAGCGCAGGGTATTATGCAGCCGGTGGTCGTGCGTTCCATTGGTGAAAATCAATATGAAATCATTGCCGGCGAACGTCGTTGGCGGGCCAGTCAATTAGCACAACTTGATAAAATTCCTGTTGTTATCAAAGATGTATCGGATGAAGCGACAATAGCGATGTCGCTGATTGAGAATATACAGCGTGAAGACTTAAACCCAGTTGAAGAAGCCATGGCTTTGCAGCGCTTGCAGGATGAGTTTGAATTGACGCAGCAAGAAGTTGCCGATGCAGTGGGTAAATCTCGTACCACGATTACTAATTTACTTCGCTTGATGTCATTGAATGCAGATGTACAAAAGCTACTGGAATATGGTGATATTGAGATGGGTCATGCTAAAGTCCTTTTAGCATTAACCGGAGAAAATCAAAGTCTTGCTGCAAAGGATGTGGTAAGCAAAGGTCTGAATGTCAGGCAGACAGAAGCGCTAGTTAAGTCACTGAAGGAAGGCAAAAAAGAGACTGTTAAACCCTCAGTTGATCCTGATATTAAACGGCTGGAAGATGATTTAACGGATCAACTAGGTGCGGTGGTCTCAGTTCAGCATAATCCTAAAGGCAAAGGAAAGCTATCGATTAAATATAACAGTCTTGATGAGCTTGATGGAATTTTAGCGCATATCCGAAAAAACAGTTATGTTTGATCAAATGATGCCACCATCCAAAACATGACTCTTTATTTGATGTAAGAAGGCTTATCGCTTTGTTC
>CAKMZU010000295.1:0-1835 GCA_929200485.1 uncultured Gammaproteobacteria bacterium
CTTCTGGTGTTTCTGCTAAAAGCGTTAGTGCACCAATACGTTCGTTGTAGAGCCCAAAGTTTTTCGAAAAGGAACTGGCGAGTAACATTTCAGAAAGGTTATCGGCGAAAAGCCTTACCGCAGCAGCATCCTCATCCAACCCTTTGGCAAAGCCTTGATAGGCCATATCAAATAAAACCAGAAAACCTTTTTGTTTGGTGATTTCCAGAATCGATTGCCATTGGTCCAGTGACGGGTCAACCCCGGTTGGGTTGTGGCAGCAGGCATGAAAAAGTACGACATCTTCTTGAGGGATGAGATGTAAGTCTTCAATTAGCCCATCGATATCCAGTGATTTGTTATCACTATCATAGTAACGATAGGATTTAACGGTAAGTCCTGCCGATTCAAAAATCTGACGATGATTTGCCCAGGATGGATCGCTTATCCAGATGGTTGCATGTGATAAATGTGTCTTGATGAAATCGGCGGCGATTCTAAGCGCACCTGTGCCACCTGGCGTTTGAGCGGTGGCCGCTCTGCCGGATTCAATAATGGGGTTGTTTTTACCAAAAACTAACTGTTGCAACGCCTTTGCATAGGCAGGAACACCTGTTATTGGGAGGTAAGATTTGCTCACTTCTTTTTCATGTAAAATGGCAGCGGCCTCTTTCACCGCTTTCAATATGGGGGTAAGCCCATCATCATTCTTATATACACCAACCCCTAAGTTGACTTTATTTTCTCGCTTATCAGCACCAAAGGCTTCATTTAAGCCTAAAATTGGATCAGCAGGGGCTAGGGGGATTCGCTCAAACATGGGTCTCTCTGATAACTCAGGTAATTCTGATAATAATGGGAAATGATTTTACCTGCAGTTTATACCATTGTGTAAAAGCAATACCAAGCGTTACTCAAGTTTTTATGCGGATTTCGCATCCAATTGGTTGTTTTCGGGTTTCTTTTTATCTCCCTGAGAAGCATTTTGTTCTTTTCTTGTGCGTCTCTTGGGTATTGAGCGAACCACATTGTTTTCATTTATGCTATCAGGATTGGGTTTAATGATTGTACTTTCAAGATTGTCTAAACCTTCAATGAGGCAGGTTTTATAATCATCAAGTGATGAAATAAGCGCTCTGTCGGCTACTAACGACAGCGTTATCTTCTCGTTGTAGCTGAAAATTGCATGGTTCAGCCCAAGGCAGTGAGATAATGGGGCAAAAGTATAATATTGGTTTAACGGTGCACCTAAGTGATAAAGTTGTTCCTTGGGGCCTGGAACATTAGTAATCAAGGTGTTGGCGAGAAATTGCTTTGCCTGTTTTAGCAGGCCTTGGCTGTGGAGGAATTGATTAAAGGTTTTTCCTACACCTTGCGATAAAAAACCACCAAGATAATTTTGGATTAAGCTTGTTATATCAAGAGATTCAGAAAACGCCTTGGCTTTTTTTGTACTATTACTAATAGCCATAAGTCGTTCTTTTGGATCTTCTATATCTGTATGGAGGCTGCTAAAAAAACCGCCGACTTGGTTGCCACTGGATTTGTCGTTGTCTTTCACTCTCACATTTTGCGGCAGCATGGCACAAAGAGAAGCCTCTGGCATGACTTCAAGCTCGCTGAGGTAACGGCGTAACCCCTCGCTAATCAGTGTCATCATGACATCGTTAATAGTCACATCTTTCAATGATCGCTTAATGGTTTCTATTCTTGCAAAAGGAAACGTTAAACAGTCCGTTATCCGCTCAGAAGATACGGGCTCATTGAAAGGGGTAGGTGGCACTAAAAGCTGGCTGCCTGCGTTAATCTCACCTTTATAGAGTTCAATCGCTTTTGAGAAGAGTTTTGGAGTAGTG
>CAKMZU010000295.1:1845-4548 GCA_929200485.1 uncultured Gammaproteobacteria bacterium
GAGTAGTGCGAGTCAGGCTTTTATAATGATCAACGGGCCGCTTAAACAGGTTGGGAATGGAGCGGCTGAAAAGTTCGATTTTTGTCGGTGGTCGATCAACAATGGCTGGCTCTTCAGCCGGTGGTGGATTTTCTACCGACTCCGAATTGAACACAGAAAAAAGTGCCTGCCCCGAAGCGCCATCGGCTAATGCATGATGGACTTTAACGAAAATGGCGAAGCTATGCTGATTCAGACCCTCAATTTGATTTAATCCTTCAATGATAGTGGCTTCCCAAAGCGGTTTGTCAAAATCCAAGGGCTCTGCATGCAAGTCAGCAACGGCTGCCATGAGTTGCTCCCAGTTGCCAGGTTTGGCTAAGGCGATGTGTCTGACATGATGCGTTAAATCAAAATTTTTCTGAGAAACCCAATAAGGCTTATCTAAACCGAGAGGGACTGGGGTGTATTGATAGCGTAAAAATGGCGCTAAAGGTAATTGGGAGGCAATGATTTCAATGGTGCTCTCAAACGTAGGTCTTGATTGGCCTTTAGGTTGGTTATAGATGCCAAGGCCTGCGACGTGCATTGGCGTTGATGGGGTTTCATGGTAGATAAAACCAGCATCCTGATTGCTTAACTGCTTCATGATTCCTCCTGAATCGTTGTGAGGTCGCTTAAGAATTCAGCGCAATTTTTACAGCTTTTTTCGAATGGTTCAGGAAAAACGAGATACAGAGGAGAAAACTCAACCAAAATCCGTTCGTCTTGAGTTAATCGAAGGTTGGAGCTGGTGATTGGCCAATTCTCACGACGCCTTCAAGCGCTTGAGTTTCATTGTCAAGTCTCTAACAATGAAATTAGGTTGCGCTTTTTATTGTTTTATGGTTCATCCTAAACCATTCGTTTTTCTTATACAAACCCTATTGAAATTTTCTTTTTTGATCATATTTTAAATAGGTATGAATTATTGATAATTGGTTGGAAGTTGAAATATGAAACGTGTGTTGTTATTCCTGGCCACCAACTTTGCCATTATGATGGTATTAAGTGTGGTGATGAGCCTTTTGGGTGTTGATGCCCGGTCAACCTCTGGGTTATTAATGATAGCTTTGGTCTTTGGTATGGGAGGGTCCTTTATTTCCTTGTTGCTATCAAAAAAAATGGCGAAATGGTCTACACGCGCTCAAATCATAGAGATGCCATCGAATCCAACTGAGCAATGGTTGATGAATACCGTTGAGCGAATGGCGCATGATGCAAATATCGCGATGCCGGAAGTGGCTATTTATGATTCCCCTGTGATGAATGCTTTCGCTACAGGCCCCAGTCGAAACAATTCGTTGGTTGCTGTGAGTACTGGTCTTTTGCAAAGTATGAGTAAAGAAGAAGTCGAAGCTGTTCTAGGTCATGAGGTCACTCATGTGTCTAATGGTGATATGGTAACCCTGACGTTGATTCAAGGTGTGGTGAATACCTTTGTTATTTTCTTTGCGCGAATCATTGCCAGTGTCATCAGTAATGCCATGGCTCAGAACAGTAACAATGGGCAAGGCCTTGGTATGTTTGCTTATATGGGCGTCGTGTTTGTGCTGGAGATGTGTTTGGGCATTTTGGCCAGTATCATTGTCGCCTGGTTTTCTCGTCAACGTGAATACAAGGCAGACCAAGGCGGCGCGCAGCTTGCGGGCCGACAAAATATGATCAATGCGCTTGAGCGTTTAGGTAGCGGGACGCCCAGCGATCTAAAATCAGAGATGGTGGCTTTTGGGATTAATGGCGAAAAGTCGTTCGCAGAATTATTTATGAGTCATCCACCGATTGCAAAACGTGTGGCGGCATTGAAACTAGAAACTTGAGCGACTAGCCTTTTCTGATATTGTTTTATATGCTCTAAGAACATCGTTGGCATAAAATCTTAATTGATTAAACTCAGGCAAATTAATATTGGTGTCATGATCTATTTTCATTTCTGCGAACATGTCAACAATATTATGCGGAATATCAATATTATGCCTTGTATTAGAGTTTAGCTTTAATCTGAAAATACAATCTTTTTTTCGGATGACAGACATTGATTTTTCAGTTATTTCCTTAGCCTTTACGCAATTTCTAATAATTCTAAGCATGAGGTTTTTAATGTTCATATCTGATAAATCACTGATAGGTGTTTTAATTTGCAAATTAGTCTTCTGCGATTCATTTTTGCAGTTACGGTGTGGGCTTTTTTCGGAAACTTTTTTAGGTGATAGTCTGGTATGTAAGCCGTTGGGTGAAACGCTCAGATTAAATTTTTCATAAAGTGAACCTTGGTTAGTGCTTATATATATTTGATCGGTAGAAGATATGTCTAGAATAGTGGAAAAATGAATTTTTGAAGGATCGATGTGTGTGGTTATTGCTGTTCCTCTAATCAATTCACCACTTTCTTTAATTACAAACATGTCTATAGGGTATACAGGAATTGCAGGGACACAATGTACGTTCTTGGAGGCTAAAGTTACATGTTCATCACTCATCATAGCATGAGCATTCATAAAGAAAAATTGCATTAAGAAAAGTGCGATCTTTTTTTTCATTTTTACGTCCCCTTGAAAAGTCCCATAAACTGACGCATAGAGTAAAGCAACTAAAAATAACTAGTGCAGCGAAGACTAATTACACTCCAAATTTTAATATGCAATGATTAGCATCCTTCGACATGGCTCAGGATAAGCGGTGGCA
>CAKMZU010000296.1:0-1793 GCA_929200485.1 uncultured Gammaproteobacteria bacterium
TTTGTGATGAACCCGCACCAAAAGAAGCACCCATTTCGGAGCCTTTGCCCTGCTGAAGCAAAATAGCGCCAACAATAACTACCGCCACAATCACATGAACAATTAAAACGATTTGCTCAATCATACTGTCTCCTGCGCCTTAACAATTAGGCTGAAACTTTCAACATCCAAACATGCACCGCCAACCAGTGCGCCATCTATATCCTGCATAGCAAATAGGTCTTTGGCATTATCGGGCTTAACACTTCCGCCATATAGCAAACGTATTTCATCTGCAATCGCCAGATCAAGTGCAGAAATAGCCTTGCGAATAAACGCATGCATCTGCTGCGGTGTTGCAGTCAGTCCGGTGCCAATCGCCCAAACCGGCTCATAAGCTACAACTATTTGTGAAAAAACATCGACACCCAGACGATCAACAATATCCATAAGCTGACCATTAACGACCCGCTCATGTAACCCAGACTCACGATCTTCAAGCTTTTCACCCACACAGAGTATAGGCGTTATTTTTTCACTCAGTAAAAATTCTACTTTTTTTGCCAGTAAGTCAGCTGACTCACCAAAATATTCACGCCGCTCAGAGTGGCCAACGATCGCATACTGACAACCCGCATCAGACAACATCGCCGCAGATACTTCACCAGTATATGCGCCGCCTGCTTCTGCATTACCCGACACATCCTGCGCACCAAAAGCAAGCTTTGTATCAGCAAAGCTATCTGAAGCTTCTGACAAATAAATATATGGAGGACAAACACAAACCTCAACGCCTGATACATCAGCCAAGCTTGCTTTAAGACCTGTCAGCAACGAAATAGCACTAGACTTGGAGCCATTCATCTTCCAATTACCAACAACTAGCGACCTACGCATCGAACCCTCCCAAAAAGGACGACAATCTTACATACTGTTTTCATCGAACGCAAGGACAATTGCTTCCTTCTATCAGCGGTGAATATGTCATTCGCCTTTCTCCTTGAATCAGAAAATTCACGTACGGTTTCATACAACTCCGTACTACCAATTTTCGCTTCCTCTCCCCTCACAAAAGCCTTGCTCATCCGGATGGCTGCCGGAGCAAATGACACACCCCCTGACCCCAAATGTGTAACGACACGTCCATTTGTTATCCGCCTACCACCTTTATAAATAGGACCAAGTGTAGGAAATCCATCATAAGCAACTGCTCTGCCACCAACCCAAACACGTGCCATTTTCTTCGCAATTAATTCATCTAAGTCCGCCTGTGTGAGTGGCCCGTTTTCACCCTTTCGCACCAAGGCCACATCAACTATCTTTGGGTAGAGTGCATCAACCGCCTTTAACTTTAATAGATGCCTGTCTCCCGCAAATTCTTCATCTAGCTTAGGGAAAACGTCACCATAAAATGCTTTTGTTCCTGCTACACCAATACTCACTGTGTCATCAGTATTTTTCGCCTGCCAAGCCAGCACTGCACCATTCTGATGAACCTCCATCGCATGATTTAACTCGCGATATTTGTCTTTCATTTCACCATCCAAAGGAAGGTTCAAATGTAATGATGCCCCTGCAAAAATAGCAGCATCCGGCTCTTCAAATCCAAACTTTCGTAATGTCCCAACCGACGAACCTGGTGCAAAAACAACTTCAAGATCAGATGATTCCTGTTGTTCCTCAGGAAAACGCTTATGCGCCTTCTCACACCCCTTGCCTCCTCCCTTTTCAACTTCAACGTTCAAGCCCGTAATTCGACCCTCTGTCCCTAACTCTACACCCACCACTTTATGACCTAGCAGGATATTCACACT
>CAKMZU010000296.1:1803-3730 GCA_929200485.1 uncultured Gammaproteobacteria bacterium
CCAGGCCGCCAAATGGCATTAGCGCCTTTTTTCCAGATCCTCTCCCCTCCTTTTTTAAAGGAATAATTCTCCGCAAAATCCATCAACTGAGGGTCGACAGCCGTGATCTCATCAGGCGACAACACCCGAGAACTAAGATAACCCAATGATTGATAGTCCCTTGCCATATCCCGAGCAGCGCAATCAGCATCCGAATGATCACGAAAAATATCAACTCGATAGCCCTGCCCAAGCTTTATCTCGCCGCAAGGCATTTCTTTACAAGGTTTATAATTCGAGGCCTCCATAATTCTGCCCAGCTCTTTATCCTCAAGAAACATCTCATCCCACTGAGTCATACTCTGCCTTCCTGACATCAACAAAATGTTTTTCCTTTCCTGTCCCCCTTTTTGATCTTTGCTAAACGCTTTCGACGACGATACAAATCCTTTCACATCTTTCGACGGCTTATTCAAAGCAGTGACATCCATAACTTTCATGCCACCATTTTGATTAAAGGGCGTTGCAAGCCCCGTATCCAAATCTTCGCCCATTGGAATAACAGCCACCATTTCATCAGGCGTCAAACTTGGAGAAATATTCATCGCTGTCGTTTGATCTAACTTAGTATTTTTCTCCAAAATCGTAATCTCGACAGGTCTGCCAGACTCCTCAACCTCTTTCAACGCATAATAAGCTTCAAGCATACCTACAACACCGCCACCCACAATTATTTTTTCACAACCCCCAGTATTCAATTGAGCACTTCCCTCAGAAGAAAAGGCTAGTTTTAAAGAGAAAAAAATAATGATGATAAAAAATTTTAACGCAATCATAATGGCAATCTGAACAACAGGAACAGGTATTTGACCATCTCAAAAGAAATTCGCTCATATCAAACAAGAAGAAAAGATAATAACCCTCAAAGATGAGCACACCAGCTACAATATGAAACATCAACAGACCCTAACCCGAATAATTCATGACATTATTGAATAACTGTCAATCAACCGGAGAAGCCTGCCTTAAACACAAAAGGCCATCAGATCGATCAAAAAATAATCTATTTTAATTTTCAAACACAACTCCCCATTACCCAGTCCTTTTCATGCACAGGGGAAGCGCAATTACTTTTTAACAAGGAGGAAAGATTAAAAGCTGCCATACAAAACAATGATTGTCGTTGGATGATCTTGTAAAGACAAAAAATATTGGAAGGCTAGGATGGTTTTTTTCATTACCCTGCACTTAAAGGTTAAACTTTAAGTGCAGGGTAAGATGAAACGATGGTATTTTTCCAAGAATTTAGGTCGTTAAGTGTAGATAACGGGTTATCTATAGTCGACTACGGATACTTTATTGTTATCACTCAGTGTTTCCCAGTCATCATCCTTTCCTGGATTATTATAGTGCGTGGTTCTGATCGGTTTATTATCTTCGTCTAAATCAGTTACCTGTATGTAAAGTATATTATCATTATTATCGTAAACCACGCTTCTCGTGTGCCTGTAGTCCGTCTCTGTTTCGATGTATTTGGAAGTGCTCTTCAATTGGCAAGTTTCATATCTACTAGCATCTTCATCGACGAGATATGAATATATAACTGTATCTTCTGGATTAAAAGCACCCTCATGTGACGATACGTTTTCTGAAACGATAATATCGTCTGAAGTCTCAAATTCCATATCTGGGCCAGGATTAAATGCGGAGATGGAAGAGTCGAACACATTTCCAGAGTGGGAAATTTGGACATCGATTAAGAGGTTGGGTTTAGGCCACGACAGGAAAAAGTACCTCAGGAAAATATTTTTGTATGGCTATTGGTTTGAAGGTATCAGCCGGAAAGAAAAGGGCGATATTATGTCCTTATTTTCTTCAGCTAAGACAGACAATGCGCCATCAGACGCTTTATCTCCTGTCATTGAAAAACCACCAGCAACCAGTGCAC
>CAKMZU010000296.1:3740-4511 GCA_929200485.1 uncultured Gammaproteobacteria bacterium
CTGGATATGGAAAAGCCTGTTTCCGTAGATGAAGCACGAAAGCAGCAAGGTTCACTCGATGGGTATCGTCTTTTTAGTGACAAAACCTACGGTGTAGTGCATCACGTGGGTAAACAAAAAAAACAGACCAGAGTAAAAGCCTTTGGATCTGATATGGCCTTGCGTGATGCATTGACAATGATAATGCCCGACCGATGGATAGCTTATATTGACGAGCAGTTGGTTGATCCGGGTAATATTGACTGGCAATCAGACAAAATGCCATGGGTTCAGGTGTTGGCGAGAATTGGCATTAACTATGGCTATCGTTTTGTGATCGACTGGGATCAACAGTTAATCCAAATCGGTTCGGACAAGGATTTCACCAAGCCAGACTATAACGATCCGTTAATGTTGACCGATCCTGAGTCGGGCCGTTCTGTCTTTATTTACTCAGCAAAACCTGTCAATACTGGCGGCGTTATTCTGGTCGATGGCAAAGCCGTTAAGGTGAAGTTAAAAAATAACTAACCGAAAGCACAACGGCGAGTAGCGTAGCTGCGAAGTCTCTATGGAGGCGAAGCCGTAGTGAATTGATGCGAATTGTTATGTTTTTTATTGAGTAACTAAAATGAAACCTTGCCCTATTTGCTCCAATACAGTTGAGCCTTACTGTCAAAAATTGAGGTGTATTTATAACAAACACGACCTCAGTGAATTGTGTTGTGAATGCAGCAATAAAGCGGATTCATTTCTTGATTACTGGGGTGAGAAAAAAGAAGACGACAAAAG
>CAKMZU010000297.1:0-3173 GCA_929200485.1 uncultured Gammaproteobacteria bacterium
AGCATAACCCGAGTCTGGGGGAGCATAACCCGAGTCTGGGGGAGCATAACCCGAGTCTGGGGGAGCATAACCCGAGCCTGGAGGAGCATAACCCGAGCCTGGAGGAGCATAACCCGAGCCTAGAGGAGCATAACTCGAGCCTGGAGGAGCATAACTCGAGTTTAGTTGATAAACACCGTAAACTTGGAATGGTTGCTGATCTTGAGGTGCTTGTTGATTTGGAACTTGATAAGCGGGGGATTGGAGATATTGGTTTGATCTATACATTCCATGCGTATTACATGTAAATATAAAAGAGAAAGTTACAATGCTTAGTGAAATGTTTAAAAAATAATAAAACATGTAAAATATTCCAGTAATCAAATGTTAAAGGCTCCAAGGCAATAAGGAGATTTTTTAATAATGAAAGCTCAGTAACTTTAAGATAACCCTTGATAACTAAAGGGAGATCAGTAATTTTATCTGTTTTGATTGATTCGTTAGTCAGTTAGATAAAGCAAATTAAATGTGATGAAAAATTGTCATTTAATTCAATGATAAGAAATTTAATTGTCGATATGGACAAATAAAAAAAAATAAGTTCACATTGGTTTTAAATTTTTACCGTCGTTTGTTGATGCTTTCGTGAGTCAGTATGAGGTGTCATGTTATATTTTAACGTATGAGTGTCTCTGAATAGATTGGTGACTTATCGTTTATGTCATCAAGACTATTTGTCATTCACAATCGGTATGAAGGTCTGTTGAGTTAGCAGAAAGAGGCTGTTGGTTTCTGAAGGAAAAAACAATATATGCGTAATCGTATTGTAAATTTGATAGTTTGTAAGTTGGGTCTTGATCGTATTTATTAGCAACCATCGATTTTATCAGGCTGTTCAAATGGATAATTTAAGCTTTTTTTGAGTCTAAAGGGGCCAGGTTTTCAGAATCATTCGACGATAACATGAGGTTAATACTCATTGACTATGAAGAAATAGCGGTTTATTTTCGTAGATTCATACTGTATCGATATTCGAAATAAAGAATATGGAGTATTAACTTGCTGCTAAAAAATTTTGTTGATGGGCAAGCGCTCAGTAATACCAGTGGTAAAACTTTCCCAGTGATTAATCCGGCGACGGGTCAGGTTATTTATCAGGTCGAAGTTGCTGACGATAGTGTTAAGCAAGCGGCCATCGACAGTGCTCGGCGGGGTTTTAAAATATGGTCGACTAAAAGCAGCATGGAGCGTAGTCGTATTTTATTAAAGGCCGTTGAGTTATTGCGTCAGCGCAACGATGAGCTGGCTAAAATTGAAGTACTGGATACGGGAAAACCCTGGCAGGAAGCGTCTGTCGTTGATGTGGTGACAGGAGCCGATGCGATAGAGTTTTTTGCTGGATTAGCACCGTCAATTGAAGGGGATCAGCAGGATCTGGGGGGGGATTTTTATTATACCCGTCGCGAGCCTGTAGGGATTTGTGCCGGCATAGGGGCATGGAATTATCCATTACAGATAGCCTGCTGGAAATCAGCCCCTGCATTAGCTTGTGGCAACAGTATGATTTTTAAAGCGTCGGAAGAGACCCCTCACGGCGCCGTTAAATTGGCTCAGATTTTTAGTGAGGCGGGTGTGCCCGCCGGTGTATTTAATGTGATTCATGGGGATGGCGAGCTAGGTGAATGGTTAACCCGGCATCATGATATCGCCAAGGTCTCTTTTACCGGTGAAGTGGATACAGGTAGAAAAGTGATGGCCGCTGCCGCCGGCACGTTGAAACAAGTAACAATGGAGCTGGGCGGAAAATCTCCTTTAATTATTTTTGCTGATGCGGATCTTGATGAGGCGGTATCTGCAGCCATGTTGGCAAATTTTTATACCCAGGGTGAGATTTGTACAAACGGGACCCGAGTCTTTGTGCATGACGATATTCGACAGGAATTTTTACAGCGTTTAATCACGCGCACCAAAAAAAATATTGTGGTGGGTGATCCGTTGAATCCCAATACCAATTTTGGGGCGTTGATTTCTGCCAAACACCAGCAATTAGTCTTGGGTTATATCGAAACCGCTAAACAACAAGGTGCGACTCTGGCATGTGGTGGTTCAGCATTAAAACCCCAATCGGCAGAGAATGGTTATTTTGTTGAGCCTACCATATTTACCGATTGTCACGATGACATGGACATTATCAGAGAAGAGATATTTGGCCCTGTGATGTCCGTATTGTCTTTTACTGATGAGGCTGAAGTGATACGGCGAGCCAATGATACGCACTTTGGATTGGCTGCTGGGATATTTACCCTGGATATTCGTCGCGCTCATCGGGTGATACATCAACTACAGGCAGGTATTTGCTGGATTAATGCCTATGGGAACTCGCCTGCGCAAATGCCTGTAGGCGGCTATAAAATGTCGGGGATTGGCCGAGAAAATGGTGCTGAAACCCTGTTGCAATATACCCAGATAAAGTCTGTTTATGTGGGGCTGAACAAAATTGAAAGTCCTTATTAATATCTGCCCTTAACGTGACAATATGTTGATTTTGAGTGTTTAATAGCCACTTTGACTCGACATTTAGCCGCTAAGTATTTATAGTTCGCTCCCTCATTATTAGCCGCATTTTATCAAGGCGGCTAAAGACGTTAATTTGCAAGTCCCCGGGAATACCTCTTTGATCTCCACCGCGAACATCACCATGCAGTTTGGCGCTGAGCCATTGTTTGAAAATATTTCTGCAAAATTTGGTAACGGCAACCGATACGGTTTAATCGGTGCCAATGGGTGTGGTAAATCCACACTCATGAAAATTCTTAGTGGAGAGCTTGCGCCTACCTCCGGTAATGTGTCTGTCACACCGGGTGATAAAGTCGGTACGTTGAGCCAAGATCAGTTTGCATTTGAAGCATACACCGTGATTGATACGGTTATTATGGGGGATGTCGAGTTATGGAAGCTGAAGCTCGAACGCGAGCGCATTTATGCATTGCCAGAAATGTCCGAAGAAGAAGGGATGCGCGTTGCCGAACTTGAAGTACAATTTGCTGAAATGGATGGTTACAGCGCTGAGAGTCGAGCAGGGGATATTTTACTTGAAGCCGGTATCGATGAGGCCTTTCATTTTGGTTTGATGGATCAGGTGGCGCCCGGTTGGAAGCTACGTGTACTGCTGGCTCAGGCGTTATTTTCTAATC
>CAKMZU010000297.1:3183-4503 GCA_929200485.1 uncultured Gammaproteobacteria bacterium
GATATTCTGCTATTGGATGAACCGACCAATAACCTGGATATTCATACGATCAACTGGTTATCGAAAGTGCTTAATCAGCGCAAATGTACGATGATCATTATTTCGCATGACCGACATTTCTTAAATTCCGTCTGCACCCATATGGCGGATATTGATTATGGTGAATTGCGTATTTATCCGGGTAACTATGAAGCCTTTATTGCCGCGTCAACGCTCATTCGTGAGCAGCTACTGACGTCGAACGCTAAAAAGAGTGCTGAGCTTGAAGAACTACAGGCGTTTGTGAATCGTTTCTCAGCGAACGCATCAAAAGCCAAACAAGCCAGTTCGCGTGCGAAGAAGATGGAAAAAATTTCTTTGGATGAAGTCAAGGTATCGAGTCGCGCGAGGCCGTATTTGCGTTTCCAGCAAGATAAAAAATTGCATCGACAAGCGTTAACACTCGAAGCGTTATCGCATGGCTTTGATGGGGAGACTTTATTTAGCAAGGGCGAGCTTATTTTAGAAGCTGGCGCAAGATTAGCCATTATTGGTGAAAATGGCGTGGGTAAAACGACGCTTTTGCGTTGCCTGATGAACCAGGTTCAACCCAATCATGGTGTTGTAAAATGGGCTGAGAATGCAAGCATTGGCTATTGCCCGCAAGACAGCACTGATGATTTTGATAGCGATCTTACTTTATTTGAGTGGATGTCGCAGTGGCGGACACCAAAACATGATGATCTGGCAGTGCGTGGTATGTTGGGACGGTTACTGTTTACCGCAGATGATGCGAATAAAAAGGCCAATGTTTGCTCAGGTGGTGAAAAGAATCGCCTGTTATTTGGCAAATTGATGATGATGGATCTCAACGTACTGATTATGGACGAGCCGACTAACCACATGGATATGGGGTCGATTGAGGCGTTAAATCAAGCCTTATTGAGATATGACGGCACGGTAATTTTTGTCAGTCATGACCGAGAGTTTGTATCCTCGCTGGCGACGCGTGTTATCGAAATTAAAGATAAAGGGTTGATTAACTTTCAGGGTACCTATGACGAGTACCTTGATAGTCAGGAGCAACGCTAACAGGTTGCTATCATCCTGATGGGTTGAAGGTTGCGGTTATCTCGTTAGTTTTCCGATAACCCTGAGGGTCGGAAACTGATTGAAGATATTGAGATACAGACTATTGGCAAAGTGAAACCGCTGCCCGATGTGAAATCTATCAAGATCAAAAAATTAGAAATGGCCAACTTAGCTCTTTACGAATGCAATGCTGATCTAGGAGACCGTCCGAGAACAGACTGTTCGGCCTAAATTCCAGATAAGCGGCTA
>CAKMZU010000298.1:0-403 GCA_929200485.1 uncultured Gammaproteobacteria bacterium
AAGAAGGAAAAATAAAGAGAAATACGGTATAAAAATTCAAACACTTCTCGAACAACTCAAACAGATTGAAAAACAAACGAAGTTGAAATAGCTAAAATCACAAAGTGATTTCAAGCCACCAATTGATCATTATTTTTCTTCTGGCCTTTTCTGATCTCCTCGCTCTCACAAGAATAATAAGAAATAGTGCCAGCTATGCTCGTAATGACGCATGACACAGAAGAAAATGAACTAGATATGAATTATATTGCCCGAGCAGCAGAAAAAGCCAACAAGCGATCCAGAGGCTTTAATGCATCAACTCGAACCTGCTCATCCACAAAGACTTCGTCATTCATGTTGATTAACTGATGCTTTAGCTGCTCAAGCGTATTCATTGCCATCCAGGGGCAATGACCGCAGC
>CAKMZU010000298.1:413-1536 GCA_929200485.1 uncultured Gammaproteobacteria bacterium
GTGCAGAACGGCCACCTGTTGGCACCAGATAAAAGTCTTTATCAGGTGCCGCTTCTTGCATTTTGTAAAAGATACCGCGATCTGTTGCAACAATGAATTCTTTATTCGGAAGGTTTTTACCTGCATTGATAATCTGCGTCGTACTGCCAACAACATCTGCGAGAGCAACAACAGAAGCAGGTGATTCTGGATGCACTAAAACGGCAGCCCCAGGATAAACCTGCTTAAGATCCTCAACGCCTTTGGCTTTAAACTCCTCATGAACAATACAAGAAGAACTCCAAATCAACATATCAGCGCCGGTTTCATTTTCAACATATTTGCCTAAGTATTTATCCGGTGCCCAAAGAATTTTCTCACCTCGCTCATGCAAATGCTCAACCACCTGGACAGCGGTTGAGGAAGTCACCACCCAATCAGCACGTGCTTTGACTGCTGCAGACGTATTCGCATAAACGACAACGGTTCGATCGGGATGCTGATCACAAAAAGCTGTGAATTCATCCGCAGGACATCCAATATCTAACGAACAGGTTGCCTCAAGCGTGGGCATAAAAACCCGCTTCTCAGGCGAGAGAATTTTTGCCGTCTCACCCATGAACTTAACACCATTAACAATCAGGTTTTTTGCAGGGTGCTCTTTACCAAAACGGGCCATTTCAAGTGAATCACCAATACAACCACCGGTTTCAGCAGTTAATTCCTGAACTAAATGGTCAGTGTAATAATGCGTAACCAGCACTGCCTGATTTTCTTCAAGAAGGGATTTTACCTCTTCTTTTAGATCAAGCATGTCAGATGAAGCATCCGTTAAAAAATTTTTTGCGCTATGATTTTGGACGAGTTGTCTTTGAAGGGAATTCATACTCTCGATACAAGCCTCAAGTTTCGATAACGCCACAGTTCGTGAAATTATCATCTAAAGCTTTTTATGGCTCTACCCTCTTGGCTATTTTGTTAGCTATCGACGGGCGGCTTTTCAATTTTTTTGTTTTAAGATGCGCTATGCTGCACGTCTATTCTATGTTTCAGGCTTTATCTTTGGTTTATCTACGGTTTATCTATTACCAAGCCTTGGAGTGGTGGGCCGTGCTGGATTCGAATCAGCGACCAATTGGTTAAA
>CAKMZU010000298.1:1546-4485 GCA_929200485.1 uncultured Gammaproteobacteria bacterium
TTATCATCCATTATGCACTAATTGATTGAATTAACACCTCAGCCTTTGGCCCTCAGTTTGAGGCGTTTAGTTTTGGTAGATTGGCTTGTGTTTTTCGCCTTTATTTATTGGGGGTATGGTTATTGGTAACGCGTGGGGTCTTCAACGCCCAAATCGGCAAAGCCTTTTTTGCGAAAAGTGCAGCTATCACAATATCCGCAAGCCCTTCCTTGGTCATCTGCCTGATAACATGAAACCGTTTGTGAATAATCAACACCAAGTGCCAATCCCTGCTTAATAATCTCGGATTTATCAAGGTTTACCAACGGCGCATGAATACTGACTTTTCGTCCTTCGACAGCAGATTTTGTGGCTAAATTTGCCATTTTTTCAAATGCGTCAATATATTCAGGCCGACAATCAGGGTAACCTGAATAATCAATAATATTCGCGCCGAAGAATATATCATCTGCACCAATGCTTTCAGCTACCGCAAGCGCCATCGATAAAAACACGGTATTTCTTGCGGGAACATAAGTCACAGGAATCTTATCTGCATCTTCTTCATCATAATCAGGCACATCAAGACTTAAATCCGTTAGCGCCGAGTGTTGAAAAAGACCCGTATCCAATTTAACAACACGATGATCTATCGCCCCAAACGAATGCGACAACTTTTCAGAGGCACTTAGCTCTGCCCGCTGGCGCTGACCGTAATCAAATGACATGGTCAAGCAATCAAAACCCTTATCTTTAGCGATTGCCAATACAGTTGATGAATCCAGCCCTCCTGATAATAAAACCACGGCCTTAGGCTTAGCCATAACAACATCCTCAAAAATTCTTTATGCTATTTTATTACTGTGAAAAGTGCTTATTTAAGAAATCTTTCGCCAGTTTCACTGCATTAATATTTTGACCTTGATAAGCATCAATAATACTTTGCATCTGTTTTTTAGCCTTAGTCTTTTCGCCTCGATCAAAATAAAGTCGACCCAACTTATACATTGCTTCAGGCTTTTTATTATGGTTCGGAAAATCAGAAACAATTTTATTAAACATCTTTTCTGACTCTTTTAGATTGCCATCTAAAATATAAAGTTCCCCTAACCAGTAATAACAATTTGCCACCAAACGATCCGCTGGATAATCGTTAACAAATGCTAAAAATGCAGTCTTTGCCTGATCAAACTTTTTTTCTTTAATCAACGAATATGCTGCTTTATATTGCGCTTTTTTATCTATTGCTTTTGGAGCCGAAGGTGTTTCTTTGGGTTGTTTCTTCTGGGCCTCTACTTCAGGTGCTATCTTCGGCTTTTGCAGCGAAGCTTTTTTTACCGATGGTTTAACAGGGGTAGCTAATGGCTTTTTGACAGGGATAGCTGCCGAGGAAGTGACCGTTTGATTTAACTGGATATCTTGAATGCGCTTGTCCAGTCCAACATAATCATCCACCTGTTGCTTTTTAAGTTTTTTCAGGTCATTTTCAAGATGATCAATTTTACCTTGCAGACGCATCAATTCCTCTTGCATAAACTGCATCTGGTGATACATCTTTATGTAAGACTCATTGCTCTCATTTTGTGCAACGGCAAGCTGACCTAATCCCAAGAAGAAACATATAAGCGTTATAGCTTTTATTGGCTGCATAATAAATTAGACCATTAATGATTGAGACAATAAAAGGATACAGGCAAACAGAAAAAATGACATCATTGGAGTATGATCAGGGATATTTTTTACAGGGATATTTTTTACAGGGATATTTTTTACAGGAGGTTTTTAATTTTGAGGACTTTCAGCGGATAGCTGCCACATTGAGGGAAATTTTACAATCACTTTAGTAAATCACAGGAGGCTTAAGCCAACAAGCCGCTGGCTTTCAGATAACCCCCTGAGCGAGGATCAATTAGTTTAACTTAATCTCTACACGACGGTTTTTAGCATAAGCTGACTCATTGCTTGCACGAACCGCAGCCTTTTCTTCACCATAGCTAATCACTTCTAAACGGCTTGATGGAACACCTTTAGCCACCAGGTAATCTTTAACAGCGTTACCACGACGCTCACCAAGTGCCATGTTGTATTCACGAGAACCACGCTCGTCAGTATGACCTTCTAAACGCAAGCTTTTGTTGCTTGCTTTCATAAAAGCAACCACTTTATCCAAGGCCATTTTAGCGTCTGATGTGATCACAGAACGATCAAAGCCGAAGTAGATAGTTTTTGTTAAGCTATCAAAAGAAATATCAGATTTGGAACTCGCCGTCTCAATTGAATTTGCTTCACCCAACCCAGACGTTTCTGCACCACTGATATCTTCAGGAATAGAAACTTCATTTTGGGCGTTATCTTCTTTTGGCTTGTTGCTACTACAAGCAACTATAAAAACAGAAAATAGCACTAAAAGAAAAGTCTTCATTTGTTTCGATCCAAGCATTACTTTACCTCAAGGTTTACTAATTAATTTGTCAAAAACGGCGACCACGCCGGCTCTCTTACATCTTCGCCCTTCGACGGAAGGATATAACGAATACGTCCATCAATGGATACAGCAGCGAGTACACCTTGATTGTTACGTTTGGTTGCGTACATTACCATACTTCCATTGGCTGCGATACTAGGCGATTCATCTAATTTTGTATCAGACAAAACGGTTAATCGGCCAGTTGAAAAGTCTTGTCTGGCAATATAAAAATTGCCCCGTGACTGATGCACCATAACAATACCTGAGCCATCAGGAACCGGCCTGCCTCGAGCGTTATAATTTCCATCATAAGTGACTCTTGACACTTTATTTGACCGAACGTTCACTTTATAAATTTGAGGGCCACCCGCGCGGTTTGATGTAAACAAAATATGCTCACCATCTTGCATCCATTGTGGTTCAGTATCGATAGCAAACCGATGCGACCCTATCATTTTCAATTTTTTCGTGGCTATATCCATCACATATATAC
>CAKMZU010000299.1 GCA_929200485.1 uncultured Gammaproteobacteria bacterium
GATTCAGGCACTTGATCAGACAGTGATAACGGGGTTACGTTGTAATAAAGCATTTCTGAGTTATCTGTTGCAAGACAAGACTTTTTCCCAAGGTAAATCAACGACAGACTATATTGACCACCAACTGGATATCAATGAACTGATTAAACACACAGCGCATCATCATTTACTTGGCAAAGCCATTTGTGCTGTCTTTTTGATGCAAAAAAACACTATTACCGCCAAATTCAAAAACTGGACTAACAGTTTAGACAGATCACGCAAGTTAACTTTTTCTTCTCAAGATAATACAAGCTCTGTTATTTCCATTGAGCTCGTAAAAGAAGGCCATGAATGTAGCATCAATGATGTGTCCATATCTATCAAACATTTCTCCATTCAACAACAGAGCACAAATACTTATCGCTGTTTATTTTCAAAAATCATGGATAACTCAACAGCCATTGATCAGTCTGCTGTGATTTATTACGAACAATCATGCAATAATCTAACGGTATGGATTAACGGCATAGCCTACGAATACCGCGATGACACATTAGCAGCACCGGATAATCTTAAACAAACAAGCTGCGGCAATATTCTAGCCCCAATGGATGGCAGTATTTTTAAATTATGTATTTCTGAAGGGGAATCCGTGAAATCAGGTCAGCGACTTGCCACGCTTGAAGCCATGAAAATGGAGCATCCACTCAAAGCAGACTGTGATGGCATCATAAAAAATGTATCAATTACTGAGGGTGAACAAGTACGCATTCGACAAACGCTTATCATTATTGACCCTGAAACACAGACTTAAACAGATACGAGAACAGTTTAAATAACCACTTTATATTTAGATTAAATATACCGTCGTAAGCTAACTTTATTAAAGACTGGGTTAACTATGCAATTAACCGAAGAACATCAATCACTGATTCGCACCATACACAATTTTATTGCTTCAGATATTAACCCCTATATCTCAGAGTGGGAATCTGCAGGCATATTCCCCATGCATGAGATCATCAAAAAGATGGGGGCTCTGGGCTTGCTGGGCATTGATAAACCCGTCAAATACGGCGGGCTGGGTCTGGACTATAGCTATGTTTTGGTAGCGAATGAAGCACTTGGCCGTATTCACTGCGGCGGTGTCAATATGGCAATAAATGTACAGACCTGCATGGCAACCCCTGCGCTTGCCAGATTTGGCAGTGAAGATTTGTGCAATGAATTTCTTAAGCCTGCGATAATGGGTGATCACGTCTGCGCCATTGCTGTGAGTGAAGTCTCTGGTGGTTCGGATGTTGCTGCGGTTAAAACAACGGCCAAAAGCGATGGGGACGATTATATTATCAATGGCAGCAAAATGTGGATTACCAATGCCACGCAGGCCGATTGGGTGTGTTTATTGTGTAACACCAATGAAGGTAAACCACACAATAATAAATCATTGATTATTGTCCCTACCAATCTTGCGGGTTTTACCGTTGGTGAGAAGCTCAACAAGATAGGTATGCGCTCATCTGATACTGCGCCAATTTATCTGGATAATGTTCGTGTCCCTAAACGCAATAGGGTCGGTGAAGAAGGTCAGGGCTTCACCTATCAAATGATACAATTTCAGGAAGAGCGCCTCTCTTGTATCAGCAGCCTGGCAAGCCTTGAATGGTGTCTCGAAGAAACCATCAACTACTGCCGTGAGCGGGAAGTCTTTGGCCAGCCATTAATTAACAATCAGGTGATCCATTATCGAATGGCTGAGCTAAAAACCGAAATTGAATTATTGCGATCGCTCTATTATCGCGCAGCCGATGAGTATATTGCCGGTAAAGATGTCACTGAATTGGCTTCAATGGCAAAATTGAAAACAGGTCGTCTCAGCCGCGAATTAACCGACGCATGTTTACAGTATTGGGGAGGCAATGGCTTTATGTGGGATAACCCAGTATCTCAATTCTTCCGTGATAATCGACTGATTTCAATTGGTGGAGGTGCTGATGAGGTCATGCTTGGCATTATCTGCAAAATGATGGGCATTTCTCCCTCAAGAAAAGCAATGAAAAAATAACGAATAAAATAGTGCATAGATCACAGAGGTTAGCCTGATTGGAAGTTCAAAACAGACTCCCTCACAGCATCCTGCCATGCCTCTGTCGCTTGAATATTAAAGGTATTAATAAATTTTTCATTGGGAAAATGTGCACCAAACCTTGAGTTAACCAATAGAAAAAGATAATGCTTATCAAAGAGATGCGTAAATGCAGACAACAATGACTTTTTTGTTTTCGGAACAGGCTTATTTATATTATTGGCATATTCATTAACGAGCACAGACCAGGAAACATGATGGCTGACGCAATTATAAATCTCATTGGTTGGCTTCTTGTCAATGACCGGCATTATCAGCTTTGCCAGGCTCTTGACAGTGATTAAGGAAATTTTTTTGTTTGCAGCACCGCAGGAGAAATACGTGCCATCAAGAAGCCTTGGTGCAATCGACGGTGTTATAACGGTATCCCCAGAGCCAATCACTGCGGGCAGCCGCAGGATGGTATAGGGAATAGATGACAAGGAAATATATTTTTCTGCTTTTGCCTTTGATTGTTGATAAGGCACAGATAAGGATAAAAACCTACAAGTGGTATTTTCAAGCCGATTTTGTCCCATACTTTTTAAGCCATAAACACCAATGGAGCTAATCTGAATAAAATGTTTACATTGGTTAGTTTCAGCCCATTGTACTAATTTTTTCGTTCCCTCAGCATTAACTTCAAACATTAATTTTCGAGGCACATTCTGTTGCACCATACCAGCATTGTGAATGACCGCATCAAAAGCTATTGATGGTAACTTGTTGAAGTCATCAGCCTTGGTGATATCTACTCGCCACTCTTTTTCGCAAGGCTCACGAAGAAAAACAGTACCATAAACATCATAACCCGCAGCACTAAGTAAATTTTTTAGAATGTTACCAATAAAACCATCGGTACCTGTAATTAATATCTTTTTCACTTTTATTCTGAATTATCATGTTGTTGAATTAAAGGAAGTATCGCGTGGACACGCCTGCTATTGCAACTAATCCGTGTATAAAATGACTAAATGCTGCTGCATCGTCACCTGACAAAACAGACATTTTTTTTTAGCGCCATACTCTTCGCTTTAGATTAAACCTACCTGAGAAGACAGACATACTATTGCAACCCTGCTCAAGCAAAAAATTTATTAAACAGAAACCACCTGGCAACCTAACCATAGCCTCTAAAGCCACCTGAGGATTATCAAAAGGCAATTCTCTATGAATAAAACGGGCATTCAAAATTTTTTATTTCGTATAAATAAACTAAAACTATGACAATCAGATTACGCTTAATTTATGAAGCCAAATCACCTATTCAAAAATAATAAATAGCTTTTTTATATTAGGGTGAACTAGACAGCCAGATTTAACACTAAAGTTTTTTTAAAAGACTTATCCCATGAAAAAATTAACATTCATATTATATTGCTTACTGTTCTCTCAAAAGGTATTTTCGTTGCCAAATCTCAATCAAGTAACAGTTGGACAGGAATTCAATAAAGACACAAAAAATATTCCCGCTTCAAAATTAATCATTCGATACAATGGCTCTATGAAAAATAAGGCTAAGCAAGTCACTATTCCTATTTCATACAATGGTGATGTTAAAAACCATGAGGAGGACTATGACAATCTCAGCTGGTCACTTTCATCAATTAATGAAGATGACGTAAAAAACAACAGACCAACACAGCTCAGTCATAAATTACTTGAAACTATTTTTCTAACCGTCGCTCGATGTAATTTTACATCAAAATATTGCTTGAACGATAAGAGTGGACGTTCAATTAGGGGAAGGTATTATTCAAAACTCGGCTTACCAGTATCATCGACCTCTCACAACAATAAGCCTGAGAAAGACTCCCTGGAAGAGCTTTTGAATTCCATGGAAGGTTTACCCCTAACGAATAACTAATGAATATATAGTCTAAAGATCAAGTAAATATTTAAAACGAATGGTGAATTAACAATCCAAACAAAGGAGAATGAGAGAATAGATTGAAAGACAATGAGCACCCTCTTCTCTTTATTGGGTTAAGTTACTATCCTTTGGTTTATCTGCCTCCATGCTCGACTCCTTTGGTGTATTTATGTCACCTTGGATAATACGGTGTAAGCTCTCTTTTTTATGTCGATCAATTTTTTTGATCAACGAATAAACCGCAGATTTAATATGCTCATTCACATCAATTGACTCATCATCTTCATTGGTTATGGCTGTTATTTCAAGCTGATCTTTAAGTTGATAAACCACTTTAACGGCTTTTGAAATAATCCCTTCTTCATAGCGCTTTTGAGATGACAGCACGCTCATGCGCGTCAGTGCATAGTCTTTTTCTGGAGCAAATTTATAAAGATTTTTGGCTCTTCTCCGCTTTAGTGTTTAATTTTTCGGTCGTAATAAAATATTGAATAC
>CAKMZU010000300.1 GCA_929200485.1 uncultured Gammaproteobacteria bacterium
CCCTCAAAGTACTCTTCAAACGTTGTAGGTTTTTCATCAACACCACCTACAAAGATATCAAGTTCTCTCGTGCCAATCACTCCTGAAACTTCGTCGACAAGTGCGACCAGCTCTTCTTTTTTGGCGGCTGATTCTGACCGATCCAACTCCACTCGGTTACAAAAACCTGAGATATAGTTGCTTGCAAAATTGACGGCCACCTTCGCCCACGATGAGCGACTCAGGACTTTACAGTCTAAAAACCTATTAAACGCTACCAAATCATTTTCAAGATCACCTAGTTGTGATTGTTTGGATGAAATAACCGCTAAAAAATGGTTGTTTTTCAAGTCCAAATTCCACTTAAATATCTCGCCAGATAACCCCCATAGGACGCTAACTCTGTCAGTTCGACCACTAGAGCCGCCAGATTTGGCGGGTAGTTCAAAATTATGCCTGGCAACCAGCGAATCCATGACGATCTCAAGTCGTTCAAGGTCGATGCTATAACCCGAGACACAATAACGCGCAGCACACCGATCAGAGAATTGCTTAAATATCGCTGGTGTGATTTTTTTGCCGCCAATACGCAAAGCGTTAATGGTTATTGGCAGCTCGATTATCTCGGGTTTGTCATTGTCATTGCTCATTGGTATAGATACCGACTTTCATAGTCACAAACAAAGAAGTCCTGCTGAATATGTTAATTGTATACGACATTCTAGCAAATTGTTGGCGGAAAAATAGAACTCTTTATATTGTTGAAGTGCCGAGTCCAGAGCATGCGACCCAGAATGTAGTCCGTATACGCACATTCAAAAATTTCATCAGAAAGAGAGCCTTAACTCTACAAAATCAGAGCTCTCGTCAAATGTTAGCTCTGCTATGCTGGCAGTAAATTCTTCATCGCCATTCTCATCTACTAAATCTCGGATTGCTTCTGCAATCTTCTTCTCAAGACTTTTAACTGGGATTGCTTTTAATCTAGAAGTCAACTTATGACTGTCCCAATCTGTATTGCTACTCATTTGTCGAATTTTCCTATGCTATATGCTCGCATCACGTGGCCGCAGTTAGGCAGTGGCCAAGCGTTTTTTTCTTCTAGGGCCTTATTTAAAGCCTTTTAAATATTGGAAAATATGTTAATGCTTTTTTGACTGGAATCCAGCATTTATCGTGATTAATTCGAAAACAAGATTCGGGTAAAATGACGCGAATATTGGGAAAACAACAGCAAGAAGGTCGTGAGATTAGTCTGTCAACCCTGAAACTTTGGTTCGACGCCTTTTTTCAGCATGGCGTGAAACTCCGCTTGCCCAGATGCTTTTGGGCTGATCATTCGAGTGTATTTGCTAACCATCACTTCGCTATTCCACCGCCCGGAATCCATGATCTGGCGATTTGAAATGCCCATGGATGCTTGATCTTGTGTGGAGCCAACCCGGAAACTGTGGCCTGAGCATTGACTTCCAAATTCCTTCTTTACCAGCTTTTCAATGCCTTTAATCGTGAGTCGCCCGCGCAATCGCATGGTCTTAGCAGGATAGAACCCCCAGAATAGGGCGCTTTCATTGAGATCATGATCGGCAAGCAACGCCTGCCAGTCTTTGACTGCAGCAACGGTAATATCGGATAAATACACAAACGTTCCTTCGCCATCCTGATCGTTTTTCGAGCAAGGTATATAAAGAAGATTGTCATTAATGTTGACGTGATCGATATCAACTTGCTCCATCTCACTGATCCGAAGCATCCCATCATACGCCACTAGGAATAATGCATAATTGCGTATGAAATCAAAATCCTCATGCCTGTCAGCATTGGCGTTAAACCAGTTTTGAATAGTCATAAAGTGAATAGGGTAGGCTTGGCTCGCCGGGCGATCCTTTTTAATTACGACTGTTTCGGCATTGTGTGCATCGCTCAGAGCTACCTCTTTGTCAAATCCAGGCCGAAGCTTTCGCTGGATTTGCTTGCTGTTATGAATACCGCTTTCTTTAACGTTCAACAAAGCCGCATCAATAGCTTTGAGCAGCGAGATGTCGTTTTGAGCGGTACGAATAAGAACACCGGACAAAAGCCTGTCGTCTATAAATCTCAAAACGACGTCTTCATCTAACGGAAACATCATGAAATGATTGGTATAGCAAAAGTTCACGTACTGCCGCAATACGCGCATAATAGCGATCTTAGTGTTGTTGGCGATACCATCGCGCAATCCGCGCATATATTTTTCAGCAGTAGGTCTTAGCGATTCATCAATCACTAGATGATCCGGCGTGACTGGAAGGTTGTCAGCAACAGTGACATGTGTTTGTGCTGCTGTATGATTTTGGGGCGACGATTCTTTTTTGGTCATTTTTATGTCTGTCCTTATGCGCCGCCGGCAATTGTGAGCAGGCTTTTTTGCTCACCGCGAGCATAGGGTATGATAAGTTTAAAAGCACGCTTGGAAAGCTGAAACCGCATATCAAAAGTATAACACAAAGAGGTTGTGAAGCAGGCTACGCAATGAGTGATGATGCTATATATTTATACAGTTTATTTGATGGGTAAGGTCAAGTCAAATAGATGCCCGATTCGAGCTTTTCAATCATTCCAATCAACTTTGCACGACTAACGCGATGGGTTCTGATGTGTCGATCTTCCCGCAGCCAACTTACCGTTTTAATATTGCTATCGATAACGCGGATCTGTCGGTAGCAGCATTTCAAGTCCAATTCAGTCAGGCGTGTATCGGATAATGCTTTCTTCAATTCTTTACTTCTTCTACCTTGGCTTTTGACCGCTTGTGACAATAGTTCATGTACTTCGTTATGCTTGTTATACCAGGCTGTACCTTTTTCGTTTAAGCCTTTATATGCTGCAACGGCAGCTTTAAACTCAAGCTTTCGTACATTCAATTCATTGATTGCTGATATGCAATCTCTGTCTATACGAATAAAACCCGTTGGGTACTTGTCTTTTTGGTGCTTATCAGGATATTTGAACAAACGGGTTAATATTGAAGCCATTTCAATGATGACTTGCTCCCGATCATAACTCGGCGGTGTCCAAACATGACTTTCTGGAGTCGAACGCAACAGCTTAAAAACCAGCTCCCCCTGGTTAGCTAATCGTTCAAAAGCATAAAGCAGGTCGCGGCGTTTCTCATCCATCTTTCTTTTCCAGGCGATTGAACTCTCGGCGGTATCTTTGTCTAATTTTAGTGAGGGTCGCTTGATCGGCATCAGTGACAGTCAAATCATGGTGTTTTGCGGCTAAATCCACCATTTCTTCAAAAGTGGCATTGAAGTTTGTCTTGGTAATATAGCGAACATATTCTTTGACTTTGCACTTACCGAGTCTTATTCGAAGTGCAAAAACGGATTTGCCGCGTTTTTTTTATCAGTTACACGCAGGCCTTTGATATACTTTTGATCATCAGCGAACAAAGAGGGTGGTTCTGAAGGAATGGCTGAAATCTGAACTGAGGTCTTTTTCTTAACTGGAAGGATTCGAGTCTCATATAGCTCGTTAAACAAACGAACATACGTCATGCGTACTTTTTTAATAAGTGCCTTGTCTTGATAATCAAGCGTCAATTCTTTAAGCTCAATCAGCTCATCTAACAATGCAAAAAACACATCATCTATAGTGTCAGGCTTAACAACACGCTGCTTAATAAATTTCTCTCTACGGCCTTCCTGTTGATCAAATAAAATCAAACTCAAAGAGGCGCGTGGGCTATCGAGATTAAATCTCAGCCCTTTAATCATCCCTTTGTCAGAGAATAACTGCTTGAACCCTAGCGACTGCCGAAGGCGATGTATTTTCAATAATTCATCGCGTCTGGCTACTGCCATATCCAACGCTGCTTTTTTTGACTTGGTATCTTTAAATGGAAAGTATTCCTGAATACCAAGCTCCCGCATAAATAATCTATATCGAGCAGGATTCTCACGATTTGGGTGAGGATATATATGTGACAAGTCCAAAGTGGAAAAGTTCTCTTTTTAATTAAAATAGTTATTTTTAATATATACCATACAAGATTAATACTATCAAAATACCTACACCTCAAATTTCTCACCAATCCAAAAAATCTTCCCTTTACTTACCTTTCATTTCCTCCCATTACCTTACGTTACCTTGATTCGCGCAAGCGCGACCCCTGCCCCTTCGGGGCTTGTTTGGATAGGGGTAGGGGGTATTTCGCCTTCGTAGTTGGCCGTTAGCTGTATGCCAATTGTCGCTTTAATTTGGTTTTTTTAGCTAGGTGAGTGTCGCATAAGTGGAGTGTATAGCGGTGGTATGGGTTCTATGTCTAGATTGGATTCTTGTATGGTATAATTTATCTGATGAAGAGTGGTACTTTTTCTGGCCAAATAAAAAAGCTGCATCATAATAGGTTGAACTGGAGTTATAAAAACAGCAGGAACTAATAAGGGAAGCAGAAGATAAAAAGTTACCGTTTTTAGCAGACAGCGCCCCAGCA
>CAKMZU010000301.1:0-2630 GCA_929200485.1 uncultured Gammaproteobacteria bacterium
TTGAAGGCTTTGTTAAGGTGTCTAACATTAACGGCAACCTTCGCCTTACTGAAAATCTTGAAATTCAGCGCAGAATCTCAAAATCAATTTTTAGAGGTGCCCTTAATAGCATATAAAATATCTAAGGCATAGATATACTGAATAAGTTCCGTAAATCAAACATTTTTATCGATTCAAGAGAGGAGGAGCAGTAGATAGAAAATTACCAATAACTTCTTAAAGATAGACACTTGAGGCGATGATTAAAGAGGTCGGGGCGAATATTTCTTGAACAGTTTTTGTTGGTTCAGCTACGGATCACATAGCTCAAATCTTTTATTAGCTTGCCTTTTGGTTTAAAAGGATGATCCATGCCAAGACGGCAACGGATTTCCCTTCCAGATATTCCTGTACACATAGTGCAGCAAGGTCATAATCGTGAAGCCCCGTTTTTTCAGTGGTGAAGATTAGCAGTTTTACAAGACAACGCTTCAGGAAGCATTCGAAAGATATAGTGTACAGTCTCAAGCCTATTGTTTGATGACTAACCATATTCATCTGATAGCCACACCGTCCGCTGAAAACAGTCTACAACCAGTGATACAGCATCTCGGCGAACAATATGTTCAATATGTAAATAAAACCTATGTCGCAGTTGATCACTGTAGGAGGGTACACACAAAGGAAGTTTAGTGGCTGAAGATTGGTACCTTTTTGCGTTGTTATCGCTATATTGAGCTTAACCCTGTGGCAGCTGAGATTGTCGAAACCCCCGAAGAATGCCCTTGGAGCAGCTACCATTTCAATGCCATCGGTAAACCTGATTCAATCATTACAACTACGATTATCATCTTTCGCTAACTACAATGTCTACAGACAGGTGCTTTGCTTATCATGAGCTTTTTGAAGTGCCACTGAATGCGAATGATGTTCATGAAATCAGATAAAGCGTAGCTTCAAATAATTTGTTAGGTAGTAGCTGCTGTAAAGAGCAGCTAGAGGCTCGTTAAGGTTATAAAGTTGGCAACAGGAAGCGTGGCCGAACTTTCAACCAGTTAACTCATTCATAACAATTATTTTTTAATGTTGGTTTAATGGTTGTTTTTAAATCGACCCGATCCCTTTCTTTTATTACTCATTTTTTTTACTGAAAGGAACTATTTACACCCTATGATTTACCTTTATGAAATCTAGTTATCAAAACTGTTCTTCGCGGAAGCTCTGGGCTAGCGGAAAAAGCCGTGTTGCCGTGTGCAATATAATAGGGCGCATTTTCTATTGTTTCGTCTATCATATATCCTTGGCCAGGACGGCCTGGTAATTCAGCAAATTTAAAATCTATTGGAAGATTTTCAAAATGGTTAATCTCATCCATCGGCTCTCCATAGGCTGAAAATTCCGATTCACCTAGACGATAAAGACACATGTGACCTCCATCGGTAAAGGTATTGTCCAGCAGTACGGTGACCAAAAAACCTCCCATACTATCAATATGGGGAATCAATCCACCACCCCCATTTTTATAAAAACCTTGATATGGGGCTGTATTTTGAGCGAGTTTAACTTCGATGAACCTGTCTAGCATTTGCTCCTTTACTGGCAGAAGTGCAAAGAAGCGCTGGACCCATTCTGTCACACAACTATCATCTCCTTTAAATTGCCGACGACGATTGGGATAGGGCCAGTCACTCGGATTTTTTTTCAGCTCACCAGATTCAGTACTGTAGTATCCCATCCAAAACTTGGCACCGCTGGAATGGTGAATATCCCCCTCGCAATTTGAACCTTTAGCTTTTTTGTTGCGGTAAAGTCTATCGCTTAGCGCCTGAAGGCCTTGAAATTCTGAAAACGCAGAAGCATCAAAAGTTATAAATTTATTTTCTTTAAGTTGTAAGCCGCGAGCCCCATCTTCGGGTGGCAAAGCCAATGCTCTATTTGCAATATATAAGAACAGATTTAAAATAATAAAACATCTAAGAAAAAACAGGTTTTGCATACTCATACAAGATACTTAGAGACGGCAGGTGATTTTCATTAATACACAGGTTACACATTAGTCGACTCTTTAAACTTTATAAAGTTCATAAAGCCGAAGGTAAGCCTGGTAAGAATGAGGCAGAAAACCAATGGCAGGCTTATCGAATTACTCTTAATGAACAGAAATAGAATGCCTGCCGCTAGATGAAAAAGATCCAAACGGGAAGCTCGAATGACTTAAGCGCAGAAAATATAGAAATATTCTTGAGCGACTTGTTAAATTTGAAGCAGGTGTGCTCCGTTTTATTGATAATGAGGTGGAATATTTTACTAACAATCAGATTGAGTTAGATATTCGTATGAATAAAGTTTATCATAAAATATCAGGATGTTTTCGAAGTATGAAAGTAAAATGTTTTTTCGATAGTGAAGTTATTTATTAACCTCTCCCAAGCGGGATATTACATCAAGTGAAGCTTTGTAGCTCTTGTTTAGCGCTAAGATACCAGTTTTTTATCTAACTAATCAACACTGTGTCATTGTACCGTATTATATCGGCATGATTTAGCACGATCTCCAGATCGACAATACCCGCAAAGCCTTGTATGCTTTTTTTCTGAAGCTTGATTTAAAAGCAATTTTTAGAGGTGCCCTTAAGTCTAACTTTATTGATT
>CAKMZU010000301.1:2640-3714 GCA_929200485.1 uncultured Gammaproteobacteria bacterium
ATATAAACTTCTCAATATTTTTTCATTTAAAAACGTTTGAACTTCAACTGCCTGTTTCACTAAAGGAACTAAAAACTTTGAACTTTTTCCTAAGGCCATGTTCTATTTACGAAAATTATTTAAAATTAAAATGGCTATTTATGGCAAAACAACGGTATATTAGTATATTTTTTAGCCTTATTTTTTTCTTTATTGGTATTGAGCATACCAATGCAGTCATTGACGATTCAAACACATCCTGTAATTCTTCAAATGAGCAAAGTGGCCTATACAAAAAAACCACAGACGAAAAAATATATCCAAGCTCTCTAGGTTCAGAAAATTATCTACGCATTAGTCCTAATAATTCAAACTCACACATAAGTGTAGAAGTATCATATCCTAAAGATTCAGGCTGGAAACCTGACCAGTCTGTTCTTGAGGACGCCATGAAAGACATAGTTAAATATGTTGAGGCGTTGCGTTCCTATTTTAATGACGATAATGACCAGGGTGTGGTTGATTTTGATAAAATTCCCCCTTTATACTTTACACTTGCAGGTTTCTCAACTCCACCGGATCTAACTGACCCTGTTAGACCAAAAATCCAATTACAGCTTATTCCATGTGATGAATGTTGTAAAATGAAATTAGGTATTCCCCATGAAATTGCGGATGGGAAATCGGCTTTTATAGGGCTTCTGTTGTTTTTTGATTATTATATTAAGAATAGTCATTTTCCCTATAATATTATAGGCAAAGTTATTAAATGGAGCAGTGGGTTAAAATTACCTGAAGATTTGAGTCTGAATGAAAGCGTTGAATACGCAAATCTACAACGTCAATTTTTAAAATCATTCCTGGAAAGCTATGATCATAAAGAGACAGAAAATGAAGCTCGTTCTTTTTTGGATAATGCTTCATCAAACCGACCATACGGCCGGCGATCAACGGAAGGAAAGCTTGACGATTGGATGTCTCATACTGTGGTTATTGAAAAGCCAAAAATAGACTCTGCACTTGAAGCGTTAAAAAAAAGTAAACCTGAACTCATTAAGAAGAAGAAACCAATGATGATAGAGCACCTGCTTGAAC
>CAKMZU010000301.1:3724-4449 GCA_929200485.1 uncultured Gammaproteobacteria bacterium
CTTTTAAAAAGGAGGATTTTTCTGTTCGTCGTGCTAGCTCAGGGCGTACTCAAAAGAACAGAAATGCATTTGGCTATTTTGCTTCATCTCAAATTGATAATGTAGTAATCGATTCTGGATCAAAAAGGGCGAGTGATATTATTCTGAAATTGATTGAAGAACGCAAAGTCTACGAAGATACAGGGCTTAAATATATTCCTGTTGAGACCTTGGTGGATAAAGAGATTATTACAGCACCTCAAGTGGGTGTTAATTTCTTAGGAAGAATTGGCTCTCCAAAGCCTCCTGTAACTGAATTGTTGTTGGGTCAACTTCTTGGTGTTAATGTCAAGACAGATTTTTCTGTTGGAGACTGGTTTGATGATAAAGGGATTTACGATATTCGGATGGATATTCAAGCAAGCGAGAGAGCAAATGGGGATATAGAATTTAAATTTAGCGGCGATAAAAGCGCTGGTGATGATCCAAAGAAATTATTAAATTTGCTTCCTAAATTCTTAGATATGCTTGTTGCAAATCCAGATACGACAGTGAAGGAATATAAAGAAAATTTAGTTGATTAGCTATTTTTTACTATTTGCCAATATTCATGTTGGCGAATAGCTCATACTGTAGGGCACCTCTAAAAATTGCTTTTGGCTTCTGTCAAAAAAGCTATTGACCTTGTTTGTTAAAATAAATGTTCCATTAAAAGGGATGTCGGATTTTTTTATAGATGCCCCTTC
>CAKMZU010000302.1:0-2721 GCA_929200485.1 uncultured Gammaproteobacteria bacterium
GCCTCCCCTCCAATAGGTACCAGACGCTCCTTCGCACCCTTCCCCATCACTCTGACCACTCCTTGGTTCAGATTTATATGAGACACCGATAAACTGATGAGTTCACTTACTCGCAATCCTGAAGCATAAAGCATTTCCAACATGGCCTTATCTCGCAACCCAATGGGGTCTTTAATATCAGGCGCCTGAAGCAACCGCTCTACAGACTCTTCACTAATTGAGTGGGGTAAATATCGACCTGTTTTTGGTGAAGCAATAGAAAGCGTAGGATCTTGAGCAATTAAACCATTTTTCAAGGCATAGGAAAAAAAACTGCGAAGGCAGGAAAGGAGGCGCGCAGCACTGCGGACAGATAGGCCGTCCACTTTTACTGCACCAAGAAAGGATTCTAAATGATAACATTCCAACTGACTTAACTGTAAGTTCTGACTGGAAGTCCACAAGAAGAATTTTTTTAAATCTTGACGATAAGATGCCAGGGTATTTTCAGAAACCCCCTGCTGCATCCAAAGTGCATCAAGATAGTTAGAAATAATTTCCATGACCGCCTAAATCATAAAACTAAAGCAGTCATTATAGGAAAAAAGCAGAGAAGAATTACGACTTTTTAGCCAACTTTTCTTTGATACGTGCCGCTTTACCAGTCAATTCACGCAAGTAGTAAAGCTTCGCTTGACGTACATCACCGCGACGTTTAACTGTAATGCTGTCAACTAATGGGCTATAGGTTTGAAAAGTACGCTCAACACCCACACCGTGAGAGATTTTACGTACGGTAAAGGCAGAGTTAATACCACGGTTACGAACGCCGATAACAACACCTTCGTAAGCCTGCAAACGCTCACGATCACCTTCTTTTACTTTCACTTGAACAACAACGGTGTCACCTGCACTAAATTCTGGCAGCTCTTTACCCATTTGCTCAGTGTCAATTTTCGCAATGATACTATTCTTGCTCATGCGTCACTCCTCGTTAGACAGGCATTTGTTACTGAAACTCTTCTTGAAAAGCCTGCAACAACTGCACTTGTTCATCAGTTAATTTAATTTTTTCTAAAAGCTCAGGACGTTTAATCCAAGTTTGTCCTAGACTTTGCTTCAACCGCCACTTCGCTATGGCTTGATGATTACCGGAAAGCAATACATCAGGGACGGTTAAGCCTTTATATTCAAAAGGTCTTGTATAGTGCGGGCAATCCAATAAACCATTCGAAAATGAATCTTGCTCTGCACTATCTTTATGCCCCAATACTTCAGGCAAACAGCGGGCTACCGCATCTATTACTATCATCGCAGGCAACTCACCGCCTGAAACAATAAAATCACCGATAGAGATTTCTTCATCTACTTCGGCTTCAATCAATCGCTGGTCAATACCTTCGTATCTTCCTGCGATGATGACTAAACTCTCAAGCGATGCCAATGTTTTTGCCTTCGCTTGGGTCAATGGCTTCCCTTGCGGTGAAACATAAACCACTTTTGTTGGCCCAGCCACTTTTGCTTTTGCCTGAGCAATCGCATCACTTAAGGGAGCTGTCATCATCACCATGCCAGGGCCTCCACCATAAGGCCTGTCATCAACCGTTCGGTGCTTATCTTTGGCAAATTCTCTTGGGTTGATCGTATCAACAGACAAAATGCCGCGATCAATTGCTTTGGCAATGACGCCTTCTTTTGTGATTGCCCCGAACATTTCAGGGAAAATCGTTACAACCGCAAACTTCACAGGCTTTACATCGCTTCTTTTATTAACCTATGCATTAAACTGAACGGTTGTTTTCAAAATCGCTATCCCAGTCTACTTTGATAAGCCTTTGTTCAAGGCCAATAGACTGCACGACCTCTGGGCGATAAGGCAACAGCCTCTCAACATCATCCATACTATCAGCATTTGGCTTCACAACTAAAACATCATTGGAACCTGTCTCTAACAGGCAATCAACAACGCCCAGCAACCCATCTGCATTGTATACTTCAAGCCCTATCAACTGATGCCAATAATATTCATCCATTGGCAATTCTGGCAGACTTTCCGCCGAAACCGATAAAAAAACTTTACCTAAGGCCTCAGCTGCCGTTCTATCTTCAATTTCTTTAAACTTAACAACAACCGACCGACCTTGAATTTTCGCTTTTTCAATCGTCAATTGTTTAGCAGAATCTTTGCTTGCATGAAGCTTTTCAGCTTCTACTTCCTGCTCTGTTGCCCAAAGCATTTTCATAGCAACAAAGCTATCGAATGACTCACAGAAAAGTTTCACCTTAACGAAGCCTTGCAGACCATGAAGGCCGACAACTTTTGCGACGGTCAATCGCTCCTGTCTTTGTGTGTTACTCATCTTCTAATGTACATCGCAAGGAGCACATCACACTCAACTGCCATTTAAAAAGAAATTAAGCCGCAGCTTCTTCAGTTTTAGGCTGAGTTTTCACCAACTGAGCAACACGATCAGATAATTGTGCACCTTGACCTACCCAGTGCTGTAGACGTTCGCTATTAATGCGTAGACTCTCTTCTTGACCACGAGCAACCGGGTTGAAGAAGCCAAGACGCTCAATGTAACGCCCATCACGTGAATAGCGGCTATCAGCAACGGTGATGTGGTAAAAAGGACGCTTTTTCGAACGGCCTCGTGCTAATCGAATAGTTACCATGTTTATTTCCTGATAATTTGTTTAAAACTTGAGCACAAACCCAAATTCAAAGGCGCGACATTCTAC
>CAKMZU010000302.1:2731-4399 GCA_929200485.1 uncultured Gammaproteobacteria bacterium
TAAAATCTCGCGTTTATTTTCTCAACTATTACTTTCTAAACTACTTTTTACGTTTGGTCATGAGATGTGAAGGGATGCCGCCAGACGCACCTCCCATACCACCAGACTGCCCCATTAGCCCCTGCATACCACGCATCATCTTCTGCATGCCGCCTTTCTGGCTCATTTTCTTCATCATCTTCTGCATTTGCTTATGCTGCTTGATCAAGCGATTCAAGTCCTGAATCTGCGTACCAGACCCCGCCGTGATACGTTTTTTACGCGAGCCGTTAAGAAGGTCAGGGTTCCGACGCTCAGCAGGCGTCATCGAATTAATAATCGCCTCCATCTGAACAAACATTTTACCATCCAACTGGTCTTTGGCCATTTGCCCCATACCCGACATACCTGGCATTTTATCAAGCATGCTGGAAACACCGCCCATGTTCTTCATCTGATGAATCTGATCGCGGAAGTCTTCCAGGTCAAACTTTTTGCCTTTAGTGATTTTCTTGGCAAGTTTTTGCGCTTTTTTCTTATCAAGCTTTTGTTCTGCTTCCTCAATCAAGGAGAGAACATCACCCATACCCAAAATTCTTGAGGCGATTCGTTCAGGATGGAATGGCTCCAGCGCATCAAGCTTTTCACCCACCCCTAAAAATTTAATAGGCTTACCTGTGATAGTACGAACCGACAGCGCCGCACCGCCACGAGTATCCGCCTCCGCTTTCGTCAATACGACACCCGTTAACGGTAGCGCATCAGCAAACGCTTTCGCGGTATTTGCCGCATCCTGACCTGTCATGGCATCGACCACAAACAAGGTCTCACAAGGATTAACCGCTTTATTTAATGCCTTAATTTCATCCATCATGGCATCATCAATAGCAAGACGACCCGCCGTATCGACGATTAAGATATCGGCAAACTTCAGTTTGGCTTCTTTAATTGCGGCATTAGCAATATCGACAGGTTTTTGAGAAATATCTGACGGAAAGAACTCAACCCCAACAGACTCCGCCACGGTCTTTAACTGTTCAATCGCTGCAGGTCGATAGACATCGGCCGACACCACCATGACCTTTTTCTTTTGCGAGTCTTTTAAATATTTTGCAAGCTTACCGGTTGAGGTGGTTTTACCCGCACCCTGCAAGCCGGCCATCAAAATCACTGCTGGCGGCTGTTGATTAAACTGTAAAGTCGCTGTCTGCGCACCTAAAACAGATTCAAGCTCTGTTTGTACAATCTTAATAAAAGCCTGACCCGGATTAAGACTGGAAAGAACATTACTTCCTAAAGCCTTCTCTTTAACACCATCAACAAACAGCTTCACCACCGGCATCGCTACGTCAGCCTCAAGCAATGCCAGACGAACATCCTTAAGCGCCTGTTTTATATTATCTTCCGATAACCGCGCTTGCCCGGTAACTGTTTTAAAGGTTGCGGATAAACGATCCGTTAAATTATCAAACATATGAATTACTCATAAGAGTCAAGATTTAGGCCTAAGTAAACCGATTAAGCCCAATAAAACATCCTAAAACGGACAATTATAAAACACTTTTGCTAAAAAAATCACTGCAATATCCTTTGAACCTTCTCTTTTTAATCAGTTCGATATGTTTACGATTGTTTACATTGGGTTTAATCGAATATTTATGTCTGACTTTTTCAACTTCTTATTTTTTT